>DAOLFO010000014.1:0-21588 GCA_035326305.1 Chitinophagaceae bacterium | reverse complement strand
GCATGGCGGTAAGGCGGGTGGCCTGGCCGTCTTTTACCCCGGCTTTCCACAGGTCGCCTTCAAAGCTGAAGATGACCGTTTGCGCATCAGGGGTCAGCGTGGGATGCGAAAGAAAATAAGTGTTATTGGATTGGGCAATGGCCTGCATGGTAAATAAAAGGCAGGCCAGTAAGAGCAGTCTGTTCATGCATCAATGGTTTTGGATGCTGAATGTACACCCAAAAGCCCTTTGATTTTTGCCGCTTGTAAAGTTTTTTGATATTCCGGGGGATGGCTATACTACTATATTCACCATTTTCCCTTTTACAAAAATGATTTTCTTCGGCGCTTTTCCTTCCAGCCATTTCTGCACTACTTCATTTTGCAGTACGATGGCTTCCACATCGGCCTGTGCCGCATCCAACGCTATATTAATAGTGGTGCGCAGCTTCCCGTTGACCGATATGGGATATTCCTTAGCCGTTTCGGTCACATATTTTTCTTCAAAAACCGGGTATGGCGCATCCAGCACAGCGGAAGCATGGCCCAACTGCGACCACAGCTCAGCACAGATATGCGGCGCATACGGCGTGAGCAAAATGAGAAGAGGCTCCAGTATCTCCCGCTTATGGCATTTGAGGTCAGAGAGCTCATTCACCGCAATCATAAAGGCGCTCACGCCGGTATTGAAGCTGAAGCGTTCGGTATCGCTTTCTATCTTGCGGATAGTGTTATGCAGCACTTTCAGCTCGGCAGCCGTAGCTTTTTCCTCCGTCCATACTTTCCCTTTTACTTCATCATAAAATAAACGCCAGAGCTTTTTCAGGAAGCGGTGCACGCCTTCGATGCCTTTGGTATCCCAGGGCTTGCTCATCTCCACGGGGCCAAGGAACATTTCGTACATGCGGAAAGTATCGGCGCCGTATTTGAAAACAAGGTCATCAGGATTTACGGTGTTGAATTTTGATTTCGACATTTTCTCTACTTCCACACCACAGATGTATTTGCCATCTTCCAGCAGAAAGTCTGCATGCGCATACTCTGCATTGCGCCATTCTTTAAACCTCACAATATCTAATTCTATCCCATCCACTATGTTTACATCCACATGCAGCTTGTCGACAGGTTTACCTTTATAAAGTCCTTCGTTGTCAACTAATCCAGCAGACACAAATAAAGCTGTTCCATTTACCCTATACACAAACCTGCTGCTTCCCTGTATCATCCCCTGGTTTACCAGTTTCTTAAACGGTTCATCAAATCCGATATAGCCTAAATCATACAGCGCCTTCGTCCACATACGGCTGTAGAGCAAGTGGCCCACGGCATGTTCCGTACCGCCAATGTACAGGTCTACCTGCCCCCAGTAATCGCTCACTTTCCGGTCGCAAAATGCCTTGTCATTGTGCGGGTCCATATACCGCAAAAAGTACCAGCTGCTGCCGGCATAGCCCGGCATGGTAGAAGCCTCCCCCCGGCCCCCTCCAAAGGAGGGAGAGTGCAGCCACTCCTCATTATTGCTCAGCGGCCCTTCGCCGTCTTTTCCGGGTTTTATTTCGTCCATGGCCGGCAGTTCCAGCGGCAGCTCCTTTTCATCCAGCGGATAAGCAGTGCCGTCTATCCATTTAACCGGGAACGGCTCGCCCCAGTAGCGCTGGCGGCTGAAGGCCGCATCCCGCATTTTATAATTAGTGCGGCGGGTACCAATGCCCAGCTCTTCTATTTTCTGCATCACCAGCTCCATCGCTTCCCGCATGGGCATCCCATCCAGGAAGCCGGAGTTTTGCAGTATCGCTTCTTTGGTAGGATTGGCCTCTTCGCCATTGAAGTGGCTGCCAATAATATTAGTGATGGGAATATTAAAATGCTGTGCAAATTTAAAATCCCGTTCATCGCCGCAGGGCACCGCCATGATGGCGCCGGTACCATAGCCGGCCAGCACGTATTCCGATATCCAGACAGGTATCTGCCGGCCATCAAAAGGGTTGCTGGCATAGGCGCCGGTGAATACGCCGGTAATCTTTTTCTCCGCCATCCGCTCCCGCTCGCTGCGGCTTTTTACATAAGCGATATAGTCGTCCACGGCCTGCTTCTGTCCCGGCGTGGTAATGTGCTCAGTCAGTTCATGCTCGGGAGCAATGACCATGAAGTCTGCGCCGAAGATGGTATCGGGACGGGTGGTGTAGACCCGGAGCTTTAAGTTTTGAGTTTTGAGTTTTGAGTTTTCCGCAGCCACCGCAAAGTCTATCTCCGCTCCGGAAGATTTGCCAATCCAGTTGGTCTGCATTTCTTTCATGGCCTCACTGAAGTCTACCCGCTCCAGCCCTTCCAGCAGGCGGTCGGCATATTCGGTAATGCGCAGGTACCACTGGCGCAGCTTTTTCTTCACTACCGGAAATCCGCCTCTTTCACTTACCCCATTTACCACTTCATCATTGGCCAGTACCGTGCCCAGCGCTTCGCACCAGTTGACCTCTCCATAGCCGCAATAGGCCAGGCGGTATTCCATCAGCACATTCATTTTTTCCTTTTCGGAAAACTGCTGCCACTGGGCTGCAGTAAAGCTGAAAGCAGACTCACGGGCGCCGGGCACTGCAGAACCGTGCACTTCAAAGAGCGCCATGAGCGTATCAATGGGCTCGGCTTTTTGTGCTGCCCGGTTGTACCAGCTATTAAAGAGCTGCAGGAAAATCCACTGTGTCCATTTATAGTACTTCGGGTCGCTGGTGCGCACTTCACGGTCCCAGTCGAAGCAGAAGCCGATATTGTCTAATTGCTTGCGGAAGTTGATGATATTGGCATGAGTGGATACGGCAGGATGCACACCATGGTCGATGGCATACTGCTCGGCCGGCAGGCCGAAAGCATCATAACCCATCGGGTGCAGCACATTGTAGCCTTTGAGCCGCTTGTAGCGGGCATAGATATCAGAAGCAATATAACCTAAAGGATGTCCCACATGCAGCCCCGCCCCGCTGGGATAGGGAAACATATCCAGCACATAATACTTGGGCTTATCACTGTCATTTGATACCTGGTAAGCTTTTGTTTCCTTCCAGTTTTCCTGCCATTTCTTTTCTATATCCCTGAAGTTGTATTCCACGGTGATGAGGGGGGTCAAAGGGTTTAAGATGTTTAAAGTTTAAGAAGTTTAAGGTTCAAGGTTTAACGTTCAAAGGTTCAGGCTGCTTTATGTTGAGCTGTTAGCTATGAGCTGCCAGCCACCATGTGTGCGATTCATCATTCATGATTACTGATTCTTCATTCACTGCTCACCACCCGTCATTGCTGATGAGCGGACAGAACCCTGAACGGAGCGTCGCAACGGAAGCTGATAAGCGTTACTGCAGCCGGCCCGCTTGTTTTAACAATTATCTTTCGGCACCGGTGGCAATAACGGCCTGATTAGCCCGTTTTAATGGGCAGCAAAAATACTGATTGTAGGGCTAAATGGCTATTTTTGCCCTAACCCATTCATTTCTAAAAATTCAATAGATTATGGCCGGTACCGCCAAAGCTTCTGTAAAGCGTGGAAAACCTTCTTATTTCATGTCGATTCTGGGTGTCACCCTCGTACTGTTCCTGCTTGGTATCATCGGATGGCTCATCATTAATGCCAATAAGCTGGGCAATCATTTCAAGGAAAATGTGGAAGTAACGGCCAACCTGCGCGGCGACCTGAACCCGAAAGACAGCGTGGCGCTGATGGAATACATAGCTGCCAAGCCGTATATCCGCAACATGGAGTTTATCAATAAAGACCAAGCCAAAAAAATCTTCCTGGGCGACGGGAATGAAGGCTGGGACGGGATACTGGATGCCAACCCGCTGCCTAACAGCATTAAGTTTAAGGTAAAAGAAGTATATATGAACCTGGACTCGCTCAATGCGATACAGGCCGACCTGGAACAGCAGACATATGTGAGCGATGTGACCTACCCCAAAGCGCTGGTAGGAGAGCTGAATAATAATATCCGTAAAATAAGCATCGGGCTGCTGGTGATAGCTATTGTACTGGCTATCGTGGTCATCATCCTGATTGATAATACCATCAAGCTGGCCATGTTCAGCAACCGTTTCCTTATCAAAACCATGCAGATGGTAGGCGCTACCCGCTGGTTTATAGCAAAGCCCATGAACTTACGGGCTATTGTAAACGGCGCTGTCAGCGGCATCATCGCAATAGTAGCCGTATTTTTCCTGATACAACTGGCGGAAAAGTATATCCCTGAAATGAAGGTGCTGCATGACAATACCTCCCTGGTACTGCTCTTCGCCAGCCTGATTGTGCTGGGTATCTGCATCACGCTTATCAGCACACACCGCAGCGTGGTAAAATACCTGAAGATGAAGCTGGATGATTTGTATTGAGGGAGGTTAAGAAGTTCAAGAGGTTTAAGTGGTTCAAGGTTTAAAGTTTAAGGTGGGCGGAACAGCACATTGGCCACTTACCATATTAGCTAACTGAGTTTTCCCTATCTTAGCAGCCCAAACGGAAAATTATGTCTGAAAAGAATACGACACCTTCCATTTTTTCAAAGCAAAACTATCTGTGGATGCTGGCTGGCCTGGCTGTAATTGCACTTGGCATGATACTGATGGCCGGGGGCAAAAGCACTGACCCGAATGTGTTTAATAAAGATGAAGTGTACAGCACCACCCGCATCACTATTGCCCCCATCCTGATACTGGCCGGGCTGGTGATTGAGATATATGCCATCTTTAAAAAACCGAAAGCCTGATTTTTTCCCTTTAAATAAAATACTTGCAGTAAGGTGATGCTTAATAGTATCACCTTATTATTTTTACGTCACCCTTTTTTTGTATAACCCCGGTACAGCATGAGCCTATTTGAAGCTATCATCATCGCCATTGTGGAAGGGCTGACAGAGTTTATCCCTATCTCTTCCACCGCCCACATGATTTTTACCAGCACTTTTTTTGGTATCCAGGAAGATGATTTTGTAAAAATGTTCCAGGTGTCTATCCAGTTTGGTGCTATCCTGGCCGTAGTGGTGCTGTACTGGAGAAAATTTTTTGATTTTAAAAACCTGAATTTTTATCTCAAGCTGGCCTGTGCGGTGATACCTGCCCTGGTACTGGGCTACCTGCTGGATGATATCATTGAGTCAGCGCTGGGCAACCCGCTGCCCATAGCCATCGTGATGGTGCTGGGCGGTGTGGTGCTATTGTTTATTGACCGGCTGTTTAACAACCCGCAGATAGATGACGAAAAGAAAATCAGCTTTCCAAAAGCTATTGTAATAGGCTTCTGGCAATGCCTGGCCATGATGCCGGGTGTGAGCCGCTCGGCCGCTTCCATCATCGGGGGCATGCAGCAAAAGCTGACCCGCAGCACGGCCGCAGAGTTTTCCTTCTTCCTGGCAGTGCCTACCATGCTGGCAGTAACCGTATATTCCATCTTTTTAAAAGACTGGAAAGGCAGCGGCGCAGAAAAGAAAGGCTATGAAATGATACTGGAAAACAAACAGACCATCACCATGTTCCTGGCCGGCAACCTTGTGGCCTTTGTAGTGGCGCTGCTGGCAATCAGGTTTTTTATCGGGTTTTTAAAAAAATACGGGTTCAAAATCTGGGGGTACTACCGTATAGCCGTAGGGCTGCTGCTGATTATACTGCTGCTGGCAGGTGTGGTAAAAGGGTAAGAGAAGTGGTGAGCAGTGAGTGATGAATGGTGAAATCATACAGCCTGCAGCTGATGGCTCATAGCTAATAGCAAATCCCCTTATAAGCTACTCAAAACAGGGTATTGCATATCTCAGATAAGGCTGCTATTTATGCAATATTAAAATAACCATTTTATGCGCTACCTCTCCCTGCTGCTGCTTGCAACCACCCTGGTTGTTTCCTGCAATAATTACGGAAAGAAAGTATCAAAAGAATACCTGGAAATCTACTATACCGATGGTGTGAGCAGGGAAACAGCAGAGCGCACACTGGAATTTTTATATCCCCAGTGGAAGCTCCCCGATGGCTCCCCCACTCCTAAAAAAAGTGTGCAACTGGACCAGAAGGGCGACACTGTTTTATTCCGCATGGTAGCAGATATGGCCATAGTGGATGAAACCGGTAATGACATTTTCCTGCTCATGGCGCAGGAACTGTCCACCTCTGTTTTTCAAAGTGCCCCGGTAACTATTGAGTTTACAGATAAGGCGTTTAAAACCATCCGCACCCTGTCTTTTCAAAAGGAGCCTGACTTTGGGGAGCTGGTCACCACCGGCGAAATTGAAGTATATATCACTGAAGGCGCTACCCGGGAAGAAGGCACCCGCACACAGCGTTTCCTTTCCGACCTGATGGGCGAAGGCAAAGCCATCAGTGTGCAAATCAGCAAAGACGGAAATGACGGCTACCTGGTAAAAATGGCCTATAATAAAGCATATGCGGCCACGCTGCCCGACAGCAATTTTTATACTATCGTGGATATGCTCTCCCGTGATGTATTCAACGACCAGCATGTAACGCTGGAGCTGACTGATGAATACTTTCATACATTCAGAACATTTTCCCAAAAAACAGGCTCGCAGGAAGGCTACGAATAAGATCCACTCTTTTTTTGCCTGGCCCGGTGTGTATGCAGAAAACAGCGCAGCCTGTTCAGCAGTAATGGTAAATGCCTATTTTTACCGAAAGCATTACCATCTATGCAGACGACTGCACCTAAGAAAGTAGTGAATGGCTGGGCCATGTACGACTGGGCCAATTCTGTTTACAATCTTGTTATCACCACTACTTTTTTTCCTGCCTACTATGCCGCTGTCACTTCGCTGGAAAATTTTCCGGATGGCATTTCATTCCTCGGGAGAAATTTTGTGAATACAGCACTGAAAGATTATGTGCTGGCCTTTGGCTTTTTGATTATTGCGCTTTTATCTCCCATCCTGTCATCCATTGCTGACTACAAGGGCAACAAGAAAAATTTTATGCGCTTCTTTTGTTATCTCGGCGCTATCAGTTGCTCACTCATGTTTTTCTTTGATAAAAACAATATTTACCTCGGTCTTTTCTGCTTTATGTTTGCCGGCATCGGCTTTTATGGCAGCCAGGTGTTTTACAATTCTTACCTGCCGGAGATAGCTGCCGAAAAAGACCGCGACCGCATCAGCGCAAAGGGCTACTCTTTCGGGTACATCGGCAGTGTGCTCATGCAACTGATTGGCTTTGGCCTGGTGATGGCCATGCCCGACAGTGCATTGCCGCTGCAGCTTACTTTCCTGCTGGTGGGCATCTGGTGGGTGGCTTTTGCGCAAATTACATTCCGTGTGCTGCCCATCAGCAGCAAATCGGAAAGAAAATCCCGGAAGCATGTGCTGGCCAATGGCTTTCATGAACTGCGCATCGTATGGAAGCAGCTTATTCACCTGCCGGTGATGAAGCGTTTTCTTACCGCCTTCTTTTTTTACAGCATGGGAGTGCAGACAGTGATGCTGGTAGCAATAGACTTCGGCATCAAAATCCTGCACCTGCCCAATACCAACCTTATCATTACGGCCGTCATCATACAACTTGTGGCTATAGCCGGCGCTATCCTTATGTCAAGGTTGTCGGAAAAGTTTGGGAATATACTGGTGCTGCTGTTTACCGTGCTGCTGTGGATTGGCGTGTGTGTGGCCGCTTATTTTATTACCACGGATACACATTTTTATATTCTTGCTGCGCTGGTGGGCCTGGTGATGGGTGGCATCCAGTCGCTGAGCCGGTCCACTTACTCCAAGCTGATGCCTGAAACAAAAGACACGGCCTCCTTCTTCAGCTTTTATGATGTGACAGAAAAAATGGCTATCGTAATCGGCCTGTTTGCCTTTGCTTTTATTGAAGATTTTACCCATTCTATGCGCAACTCCGTTCTGGTTTTAATTGTTTTCTTTGTACTGGGCTTTGTGTGGCTGCTGCTGACTAAGATGAAAGAAAAAACTATTCAAAAAACCGCATGAAATTATACAGCATAAATACCGGCTATTTTAAGCTTGACGGCGGCGCCATGTTTGGCGTGGTGCCCAAAGTAATCTGGAATGAAATCAATCCTGCTGATGAAAACAACCTGTGCAGCTGGGCGCTTCGCTCCCTGCTGATAGAAGATGGCAACAGGCTGATACTGATTGATACCGGCATGGGCGATAAGCAGGATGCAAAATTTTTCCGGCACTATTACCTGCATGGTGATGACAGTCTTGACAAATCGCTGGCAGCACATGGCTTTCACCGGGACGATATTACTGATGTTATCCTTACCCACCTGCACTTTGACCATTGCGGCGGGGCCATTGCAAAAGAAGGCGACCACCTGGCGCCTGCTTTTAAAAAAGCGGTATACTGGAGCAATAGCGCTCACTGGGACTGGGCCGTACACCCAAATGAGCGGGAAAAAGCATCTTTCCTGAAAGACAATATACTGCCTATAGAGAGCAGCGGGCAACTGGAGCTGATACCCACTACCGAAAATCAGCCCGGCGGCAGGCTGGGCAGCACACCCTTCTCAGCAGAAATACAAATACGCTTTGTCAACGGCCATACCGAAAAAATGATGCTGCCGCAAATAACGTACAGGGATAAAACGATTGTATACATGGCTGACCTGCTGCCTTCTGAAGGGCATATCCCGCTGCCTTATGTGATGGCATACGATATGCGCCCGTTAGTAACGCTGCAGGAAAAAAAATCTTTCCTGTCAGAAGCTGTGGAGAATGATTATATCCTGTTTTTTGAGCATGACCCCAAAAACGAATGCTGCACGCTGAAGCAAACAGAACGCGGTGTGCGGCCTGACCGGTTTTTCCGGCTCAGTGAGCTTTAACGGCGGCGGATAAGGGATGTAAGCGGGTAGCGCAGGTTTTCGTGCCCCATCATGTCCACTTTTATTTTACCTACTGATATCGGGCTTTCTATGCGTATGGGTATCCTGTTCTGGTCATCCGTCACCCACACGGTCATCTGCTCACCGCCTTCAAAGATGGTACCTTTGATCAGCAGGGGCTTGAACTTGATAGCATTGAATTTGCCATACTTGGTCTTTATCTGCTCTTTGCCCAGGTAGCGGATGTACATATTGTACACTTCATTATCCAGAAACATGGAGAAAGTGATTTTATCATTTGGCTTCAGCAACGAAAAATCAATATTGCGGGCATAAAATACAGCGCTCACCACATCCTGCACACACTCCGGCACTTTAAAAACACCATCGGCTGATACGGCTGTATTGGCTGTTTTATTGAAGGACACGTTCTGATATTTTTTATACCCGCCTTCATTCACATTGCGGATAAACTTGAGGGTTTGCATGGTAGCTGTGTCAATATAGCTTTCGTACTTGTCCCTCACTTTGTACAGGAAATCGTAAGAAGAATTGGTGCGGCCCTCACCCACTACATGAAATACGGGACGGCCGTTCAGGTTTTCAAGCGTGGTGGAGAAGGTGGCCGTGCCCGCATCCACATAGATGCCTGCCACAGCATAGTAGACAGACATCGTTACTTTTTCACCGGCCTTGAAAGCTGTATTTTTTATCGTGCAGTTATCAGCATAGGTGTTGCTGCGGTGCGGGGTAAAAGCCATGATGGCCAGGAAGGGCACCCAGCTTAATGCTTTGATCCTCTTCATAGTAATAACTTTTCCGGACAAGGTTTTCATTTCCTGTTTTATTTATAACGTTTTCGGAGGCGGTTTGTCTTTATTTTCAGCCAGTTTTTTTATGCCCAAAATTAATAAACTCCCCGCGAGGGCGGGAATGATCAGGTTGATAAACCATACAGACACCGAAGTAAGCCCAATCCCTAACTGATTGTTGCTAAAAATTCCGATAAGCTTCAGGTTTACCTGCCCGCGCAGCCCCAGGTCTGTAAAAAGAGCTATGGTGGGTATCACCGCCATGATCAGGAAAGCCACGCTTACCGCCCACCAGCCCTGCGCCAGCGATATCTGCACATCAAATAAGCGGAAAAGCAGGTAATACTGGATGATAAAAATCAAAAATCGCAGTACGGATAAAGACAGGAGTTGAAGCAGCAGCGTTGCATTAAATTCTTCCAGCACCTCTATCAGCCAGGCAAAACGCCTGCTGCCGGGCAGCCGGTCCACCCATTTTACCAGCCAGGAGATGCGAAAATAAAACAATGTTAAAATGATCAGTACGGCCAAAACTCCGTAAATCATTACTTCTGTCCACACCGGGCTTAGCATTTGACTGTTTTCAATTGGCCGGCGCAGCACCAGCAGCCCGATGAGGCCCATAGCCAGTGTAACAATGAGCTGGCTGATGCTGCAGGCAATGGTAAGTGAGATAGCCTTGAGCCGGTTGCCATCTTTCATGTATAAAATGCGCCCGAGGTACTCCCCCACCCGGTTAGGCGTGGATACTGAAAATGAAACCCCGGACAATACCGCTTTAAATGCTGTAAAAAAAGATACCTGCTGCACCCGGCGAACAGCGATGCGCCATTTCACCGCTTCCGTAGCCCAGTTGGCCACCATCAGCAACAGCACGGCCACTACATTCCATATCATGGCAGAGTGCAGGGAGCTGCGTATATGCTGCCAGGAGGCGGCCAGGTCAGGCTGGCGGCGTATCTGTGTGTAAATAGAATAGGAAAGCCAGCAAAACAGCACCGGCCCCAGGAAGTACTTGATAAAGATTTTGATATTTTTGCTGCTCTTCATGCTATCGATTGGGTAAAAATACAGTCCCCCTTGCAAAAACCGGTTAAAATCATACTTGGCATTGACCCCGGCACCCTGCTGATGGGTTACAGCATTATTGAGGTAAGAGGCAATAAGCTCACCATGAAAATCATGGAAACATTAAAACTGCCCGCCCGCAAGGACAATCATGAGCGCCTGCACCTGATACATGAAAAGGTAACAACCCTTATCCATGCTTACCACCCGCACGAACTGGCCATTGAAGCGCCTTTTTTTGGAAAAAACGTACAGAGTATGCTGAAGCTGGGCCGTGCGCAGGGTGTGGCCATTGCCGCAGCCATGCAGGCCAGTATACCGGTGACAGAATATTCCCCGCGTAAAGTAAAGCAGTCCGTAACCGGCAACGGCAATGCCGATAAAGAGCAGGTATGGAAAATGCTGCAGCGCCTGCTGAACCTTACGGAAGCTCCCCGGCATTTTGATGCCACTGATGCGCTGGCTATAGCAGTGTGCCACCACTTCCAGATCAGCTCAGTGCTGGGCCCTGCCGGTAAAAAACTAAAGGGCTGGGAGGAGTTTGTGAAGAAGAATCCGGGAAGGGTGAAGTGAGCGGGAGGTTCAGGAGGAGAAGAAGTTTAAGGTTTAAAGTTGGAGGTAGGGTTAGGGGTTACGGGTTATGAGTTATAGATGGTTTAATAGCAAGGATATGCGGGAGGGCCAATGGTCAATTATCAGCGAGTTTGCTATACGAAGTTTCTGACTTCGTTGTTATACGCTATATTCTTCCCAAACTCTTTTTGAATGATTCTGCTTTACCACTTCTCTTATTAAATGTTTTCTTCCACCTCACCCGGCAAATCCAGACAGTTATATCAAAAATTAAAAAATCAGAAAAAAAATTTGAGCAACCGAAAAGTTGCACATATATTTGCAACCAGATGGTTTCTTAAATAAAAGCAGGGCCGCTATGAGACGTGACATTTTCCAGGCAATTGCAGACCCCACAAGGCGGGCTATTATCGCTTTAATTGCTATGCAGGCAATGACACCAAACGCCATTGCTGCACATTTTGACATAACAAGGCAAGCCGTGTCCAAGCATTTACGTATCCTGTCAGAGTGCGAGCTTCTTAAACAGGAAAATAAAGGCAGGGAAATCTACTACCAGCTTGAGCTTGCCAAAATGAAGGAGATAGACAAGTGGCTGGAGCAGTTCCGCAAGATCTGGGAAGACCGTTTTGACAATCTTGATAAGCTGCTGGCAAAAATGAAAAAGAAGTAAGTTATACGCTGAACCATTAAGGAATTAAGGGACATTAAGGCTAAGCTAGCCTGAACTTTTTAATGGATAAAATAATAATAAATCATTAAGGATTCAAGAAGCATTAAGACTTAACTATCCTTAACTTCTTAATGGTTTTAAAAAAACTTGAAAATGACAACAGCAAACAGGGAATTACAAATCACACGTACATTCAATGCGCCTGTTGAACTGGTTTGGGAAATGTGGACAAAGCCAGAACACATTGCCCAATGGTGGGGGCCCGACGGGAACACCAATACCATCCACGAAATGGATTTCCGGGAAGGTGGTGAATGGCGGTTAACCATGCATGGCGCAGACGGGAAAAACTATCCGAACAGAAGTATTTTCAAAGAAATTATTCCATTTAAAAAAATTGTGTTTCAGCATTTCAACCCGGACTTTATTGCAACTGTAACTTTTGAAGCACAGGGAGAAAAAACTTTTATGCAGTGGACAATGCTATTTGAAACCGCAGCATTGCGGGATATTGTTGTAAAAGCGCACAATGCAGCCGAAGGCCTGAAACAAAATATAACAAAGCTGGAAAAATATTTATCCGTCAAAAAATAAACAAAATGAAAAGCAACTTATTATTTGACTTTACAGTCAGCAGGGACGATAACACCATCCGGGTAAAGCGTGAGTTTAACGCCAGTCTTGAATTGGTTTGGAAGGCGTGGACAACCGCCGGATTGCTTGACCAGTGGTGGGCACCCAAACCCTATCGCACCGAAACAAAGTCCCTGGATTTCAAAGAAGGTGGCAGGTGGCTGTATGCCATGATCAGCCCCGAAAATGAAGCGCATTGGTGCAAAGCTGATTATAAAAAAATTGACCTTCAAAAGCTTATTTCCTGGCTGGATGCATTTTGTGATGAGCACGGAAACGAAAACACGGGAAAACCCCGCTCATTATGGACAAACATTTTCACAGAAGAAAATGGCATTACAACCGTAAACATAACTTTACAGCACGACAGCTTTGCAGACATAGAGCTGATGATTGCAATGGGCTTTAAAGAAGGTCTTACAATGGCTTTAGGTAACCTGGACGAATTGCTGCCGGCTCTGCAGAAGTAAGCGCTAAAAAACGTCTGTAACAAAAGATAAGTCACAACACCAATGATTAAAATAATTTTTGCTGCACTGGCAGCCTTAATTTTAATTTCCTGTAATACCAATATGAGCAAGCAAAAGCAAATGGTGGAAAAGTATATGGACGGTTTCCGTGCGACTGACCACGAAAAAATATTATCGTGCCTGACTGACGATGTGATTTGGGAAATGCCCGGCTTTTATCTCCATAATGGCAAAGCTGCGTTTGACAAAGAAATTGAAAACCCAAATGCTGACGGGCATCCTGATATTGCAGTAACCCGGCTGGTAGAAGAAGGTAACATCGTAATGGCCGAAGGATCAGTAAAAGCAAAAATGAAAGATGGAACTAAGATTGATGCGGTCTTTTGTGATGTGTTTCACTTCACAAACGGGAAGATAAGCAAGCTGACTTCGTATTTAATGTTCAACAAGCAACCCTAATAGCCGCCTGCTATGTGAGGTTTACGGCAGCACGGGCTATTTACTTCTCCTTCCTCTCCCGCCACTGCTGGTTAAATGATTTTTGGGGGAAGTCCAGCCGGCCGCGGTGCGCTGTCCATGATTTCGCCACTTTGTTTACCAGCCATGATTTGGTGCCGCCACCCGCCATATTCATCCAGCCGCGCCGCAGCATGGCCATCTTCCATACTCTCCAGGCCATTTTTTCTGAAAAGCCTGCTTCACCCTCTGCCACTGCCTCATGGCGGTTTTCGAGCAGCAGCTCATGCAGGTTGATCTTTACGGCACATACTTCTGTACAGTTGCCGCACAGGGATGAGGCATAGCTGAGGTGCTTCCATTCGCCCATGCCCTTCAGGTGCGGGGTGATGACGGAACCAATCGGCCCGCTATATGCGGTGGCATAGGTATGGCCGCCAATATTTTTATATACCGGGCAGGCATTGAGGCAGGCCCCGCAGCGGATGCAGTACAGGCTTTCCCGCTGCTTTTCGTTAGCCAGTATATTGGTGCGCCCGTTGTCGAGCAATATCACATACATTTCATCAGGGCCATCAGCCTCACCCGGCTGGCGCGGCCCTGTCACTATCGTATTGTAGGAAGTAATACGCTGCCCCGTGCCAAACGTAGCCAGCAGCGGCCAGAACAGCGCCAGGTCTGTAATGGAAGGGATTATTTTTTCAATGCCCACTATCACGATATGTGTGCGGGGCATGGAGCAGCTCAGCCTGCCGTTGCCTTCGTTTTCGGTAATGGCAATGCCGCCTATATCAGCAATAATAAAATTGGCGCCGGTAACGCCTACTTCTGCCTGGCGGTATTTTTCCCGCAGCACATCCCTGGCTACTAATGTCAGTTGTTCCGGGGTAAGGAGCGGATCGGTACCGAGCTTTTCGGCAAAGAGCTGTGCTATCTGCTCCTTGCTTTTGTGCATGGCCGGCGTTACAATATGATAGGGTGGCTCATTATCGAGCTGCTGAATGTATTCCCCCAGGTCGGTTTCAACGCTTTCAATGCCCTGCTTTTGCAAAAAATCATTGAGATGAATCTCTTCCGTCACCATGCTTTTGCTCTTCACGAGTGTACGGCAATTTTTTGCTTCGCAAATTTCCTTCACCGCATCCAGCGCCTGTGCGGCATCTTCCGCCCAAATGACTTTACCGCCTCTCCGGGTAATAGCCGCTTCAAAGGTTTCCAGCCGGTCATCGAGGTTTTCTATAGCTTTCCATTTCAGGTTTTTCGCTCTTTCCCGCGCCAGCGCCAGGTCGGCAAACTGGCTTTTCCCGTTTGACAGCGCCGCATTGTATTTACCAATATTAAAATTAATAGTTTGCCGGTGCAGCCGGTCAGCGGCTTTTTCAATGCTGTTTTTATTAAACCTGTTTGCTGTCTCTTTCAATGCTGTTATTTTTCTTCAGGTGACTGTGGTGCATGCCCGAAATACTGCTGTGCAATGGCTGTTAATGCTTCATAAAATTCCTCTCCGTACTTCCGGATCAATGGCTCTTTCAAAAAAACATATACCGGCACTTTCAGCTTTTTTCCTAATGCACAGGCTGGGGCACAAAGCGTTTCCCTTGGGTAATAATTCACATTTTCATAGTCGCCATGCTTTCCTTTTTTGGCAATAATGGGATAAAGATGGCAGCTAATGGGTTTTTTCCAGTCAATCAGCCCATCATAATAGGCCTGCTCAAAAGCGCATTTAATAATCCCTTTATCATCATGAAAGGCGTACACGCAAATGCCCTTGCTGTCATGCAGTGTGGGTGTTACCCAGCCAAACTCTTCATCCCAGGTATATTTTCCTTTGGCCGCTATTTCTTTTACCGACTCTTCCGGGAGGTATGGCTTTATCTTTTCATACACCTGCTCCACTATCTTCATTTCTTCATCCGTGAGTGGCGCCCCGGCATCGCCGTCTTCACAGCAGCCGCCCTTGCACCGGCTCAGGTCACACACAAACTGCTCCTTTATCACGTCTTCGCTAATCAGTATATTGTCTATTGCTATCACACTGTGTATTTGAGCAAAGGTACAGCATGTCAGGGAGCCTGCTTTTTCCTTTTAAACAGTTTTGATAAAAAACCCTGCCCGGCTGCCGTCAGCCTGTTGTGCGAGGTAAGATAGGCTATCACCTTATGCTCCAGCCAGTGGTGCAGCGGCAGCAGCACCGCCGCCAGCACTATCATCAGCAGCAAATCTTTCCAGGGCTCCCCTTCCGTAAAGGAGTGGCCCTGCTTTTTGAGCAGGAGAAATATAAACTCAAACACGAAGATGAAAGTAAAAAAGGCGAGCATGCGAATGGTGGTGGCCGACACTTTGAACATGCCCAGCATGACCAGGCCAATGATCAGCGAAACCACCCCTATGGTGATGATACGGTACTGAATGCTGTGCCTGCGGTTCTTTTTTTCTTCAGCCTCACGGATCAGCCGTTCCTGCCGCTGCTGCTCATCGGCGGCTTCCGCCTGCATCAGGTCTTTTTCTTTAGCCAGCTTGCTCAGGCTGTCTTTATATTGAAAATTGAGAGAAGCGTACTGCATAGCCTGCTGATAGTTCCCCTTTCGCTGGTATAAAGTATCCAGCTCTGCTGCTACATAGCTCATTTGCTCTATATCTTCTGTTTGTTTTGTTTTTTCATCAGCCAGCAGGAAATAGCTGATAGCTTTATCCGTTTGCCCGCTGGCTTTATACAATAAACCGGACTGCGCATAAAAGCTTAGCTGGTTCAGCAGTGTTGCATCTTTTTCAATAAACGGAGCAACCCTGTCATAGTAATATTTTGCAGAATCATATATACCCAGCCTGGTATAGATTTGCCCGTATGACAGATCTATGAAATAATGGAAATTAATAGATTTCAAAAAATCAATAAGCTGCGGAGCTTTATTAAAATACTCCAGCGCCTGGCGGGGTTGGTTTGATTCAAGATAATTTCTAACGATGCTGCTAATAGCCAGGGCTTTTAATGGTGAAAACTTCAGCGAGTCGGCCAGTGCAATAGATTCTTCATAATAGCTCATAGCTATGCTATAGCTTTTCTTAAGTGAGTACAGGTTGCCGAGCCTGTTCAGATCCTGCACCCGGTTATAGGGCGATTGCCCGGTCTTTATTTCATCCAGCAGCGCCAGCCCCCTGGTGGCATAGTCAATGGCTTTGTCATAGTCTTTCAGATCAGCATAAAATGCGGAAAGCAGGATATAGGTATTCCGCAGCATATTATTTTTATTCTTCAGCTCCTCCGCCATCCGTAGCGCAGTGAGCAGGTGGCGCAGCGACAATATCTTTTCTCTCTTCTGCAGGTAAATAGTCCCATACTCCAGGTGCACCACCAGCGTGATGCTGTCATTTTTCTGTATGGATGCATAAGAATATGCCTGGTTGCAGTAAGAAAGCGATTTGTCAAGATCAGGTATAAAACGGTGCACTTCGGATAATCCCAGCAGTATAGCAATGGTTTCTTCTTCCAGCTTATTTTCCCTGGCTACTTCCAGCGCTTTGGTATAGTAGCTGACCGATTTCTCCACGTTTTCTTTCCTGCCCGACAGATAGGCATAGCGCTGGCCGCTTGCCATCAGGGCCTGGGTTATCAGGCGCCGGTCGCGGGTTCTTTCAGCCGCTTCAATTGCCATTTGCCCGTAGCTTTCTGACTCTTTCATGTCCACATACAGCAGCAGCCGGGCAATGTCGGTCATCAGGCTGATCCTTTTTCCGGGAACTGTTTCTTTGCCCAGCACTGTTTTAAAAGAATCAATGACTACCGGGTTTGACTGCGCAGCCGCAGCCAGCACAATGAAGGTGGTGTACAGGAAAGCAATAAATTTTCTCATGCTTTAAAGTAAAGATTTTTTTTGATTGCTATGCTTTATCCCCGGGGCAGGATTTTATACTGGTGATGGGCAACCTAAGCAGGAAATGAAACAAAATGACCCTTGCATGGCCTGTTTACCACTTGCGCTCAGCACTGAAACCGGTCATTTATTCTGGCCCACAGCGTAACTCATCACCGCCAGCGCAGGGTATTGATAAGGTGGCGGATATCCTGCTTCAGAAAATCATTGACAATGCCCAGCGAGTCTTCGTTGGGTGTGGTGTCAAAATACAGCGCCCCGCGCAGGAAATGGCTCACCGAGTCTGTCAGAAAAAACTGGTTGGCTGTAGCTGTATTTCCCGACAGGGAAAAATAGATGCCTTCTATGCCATTGGGTGTCACCATCAGGCTGTCATTGATGCCGCTGGCCACATCGGTATGCTGCTTATAGGCCATCTTATAGCCATCATTGATCAGGCTATCAAAATTATTTTGCCTTACATTTTTATAGCTGATGTACACACGCCCGGCAAACTGCGGGAAGTCAATATTGATCCACCAGTCACCGGCTTTGGTGTCAAAAAAAGTAGTGTCTTTGATCACCTGTGCATATACCGGGTACTCAAAAGTATACGGGTAGCCGGGCTGATCAAATACCTGGTATTTTTTTTCAGGAAAATCTATATGAAAATATCCTTTGCGCTTGAAAGTATAGGGGCTGTTGCACGAAACGCTTAATGCAAGAGCAGCAACCATTGTCAGCAGTAAAAAAAATAGCCTGTTCATGTTTGGTTCTTAACAGATAATTCCGTCTTAATTATTTTTCCCGTTCCTTAATGCTTACTTTGATCAGCAGCAGGCGGTTGTTTTCCACCTCCAGCACGGTAAATTCAAAATCACCGCTTGTCACCACATCGTTGATACGCGGAAACTCACCGGCCAGTTCCAGCACCAGCCCGCCTACTGATTCGCTTTCTCCCCTTACCTTATCAAAGGTACTCATCGGCAGGTGCATGGCTTTGCACATATCATGTATCATGGTACGACCTTCAAAAAGAAAGTTGTTGTCATCCAGCTTGCGGTCACGGCTTTCTTCTTTATCAAATTCATCCCGTATCTCCCCTATTACTTCTTCCATGATGTCTTCCATCGTTACTATACCGCTGGTACCGCCAAACTCATCCACCACCACTGCAAAATGGGTGCGGCGGTTTTGAAAATCGAGCAGCAGGTCGGCAATGAGCCTTGACTCCGGCACAAAAAAAGGCTGGCGCATCAGCGGCTGCCAGTCAAAACCGGCGGGCTCCTGCAAATGCGGGGTCAGGTCTTTGGTATTAATAATCCCGATTACCTCATCCATGCTATTGCGGTATACCGGCAGGCGGGAATGGTTCAGTTCCCTTACCTTCTCTATTACCCCGGCAAAGTCTGACTGGTTGCTGATACCATTTACTTCCAGCCGGCTCCGCATCACCTGCTTTACGGTGATGCTTCCAAACTTCACAATACCTTTCATGATATTTTTTTCTTCGGGAGAAGCTTCTTCGTCTGTTTTGATATCAATGGCTTCATTCAGCTCCTGTATGCTCACGGCTTCTGATTTGTTCGCTCCTGTTTTGTTGCCAATCTTTTCCGCCAGGGACACCATCCACCGGCTGATGCGGTGCAGCAGCAGGTGAATCCCTTCCACTATCACTGCAGAGCCATAAGCAAAGCGCAGGTTATTTTGTGTAGCCCATACCTTGGGCAGTATTTCTCCAAAAAATACCAGCCCGGAACCAATGATGGCGGCCCGGAGAAAGACTTCAAACACATAGTTCCAGGAGCTTTTACCAAACAGGCCCAGGCTGCCATAGGGCAGGTACTCCGATACCAGGAAATTGGCCAGGATGATGATGGATATATTAATGAAGATACTGGCTATCAGCAGCGAGGCAAATACTTCTTTGGGCTCATCCAAGAACTGGATGATGCGGCGTGCGGCCGGGTGCTGCTTGGTCTTGAGCATATTCACATCCCGGTTGTTGAGCGAGAAGATTGCCACTTCGGCCCCGGAGATGGTAAAGGTAAGCAGCAGCAGCACTACCAGCAGCGCCACCAGCAGTGTGGTGGTCTGTACCGTAGCTGACAGGATGGTAAAGCAGTACTCAGGTATAAGACCGGGAATAACCGAATGGATATCCAATTGCCCTGGGTTTTAGTGATACGTTTCGTTTTAACTGCAAAGGCAGGTCAAAACGGCCTGCCTGTTCAGAATGAACACAAAGTTATTGATTTAATACAGAATGTTAAAAAGGCAGTGACTCAGACGGGTCACCGATAGGGGTATCGGGTGAGCCCTCTATGCCGCCTTCATGGGTGCCGTGACTGCCGTCAGCCCGCTTATCCAGCATTATCAGGTTGTCGCCCACTACTTCCGTGGCAAATTTGCGGTTGCCGTCCTTATCTTCCCAGCTACGGGTGCGCAGGCGGCCCTCAATGTATACCAGGCTGCTTTTGTGCAAATATTTCTGCGCCAGCTCTGCCAGCCCTCTCCAGAGCACTACCGTATGCCACTCTGTTTGTGATACGAGCTTGCCGGTTCTGTCCTTAAACGTTTCAGTAGTTGCGAGGGGGAATTTTGCTACGGCTATATTTCCTTCGAGGATTTGTACATCGGGGTCTTTCCCCAAATTGCCGATAAGCATCACTTTATTTACGCCTCTCATACGCTTTTCATTTTATCATAAAAAAATCGCCCTGGGCTATAAGTGCTAACTAAAGTTAATTTTTTTTAGCTGGAATCTGAAATTTAATACAATCCATCCGCCGGAACTGCCGGTTCATGGCATATTTAACGGGCGGTTAACTGCTTTGATTGTAATTTAGCCGGGCTGTTTGTATTTTACTTCATCAAATGAAAACGGCGTATGAAACCATTTTTACCTTACTTCCTTTTGCTGGCAGCGCTGCTGCCTGTAGCCGGCAGCTCTTTTGCTCAGCCAGGCTTATTGCCCGATCAAAACCCTAACTATGCGGTGAGCCGGGACAAGTACATGAAGCTGGCCGACTCACTGACCGGCTGGCACAGCACCACGCTGCAGGAAACCTATAAGGCTATTGACTGGCTGGCCGACCGCCAGGAAGCCCGGGATGAACGGCGTGAGTTCAGGCGGCAGTTGCGCATGGAGCGGCTGCGCTGGAACAACAGCTATATCGGTAACTATTATTATCCTGCTTACCGCAACCGGTGGTCGGGCTATCCCCGCTACTTTGACAACGGCTGGCACCCGCGCCGGGGCGCCTACCTGAACCCCTGGCATACCGGCTGGTGGTGGAGATAGCAACATCGTTTATCTGAACGCTAATAACAATTATACATTAAAACCATTGCTGGCGCCTGTCTGCGCATACCGGATTAGCCATACCGGTATGTAGTACCGGGCCAGCCGCCTAAAATCAACAATATGTCATTTAAAAAAATCTTTTTCCTTGCCATTACAGGAACCTTATTTATTGCTGCCGGCTGCTCCCGCAAAGTGACCCGCATTGACCCATCGGAGCAGGTGGATATCAGCGGCCGGTGGAATAATACAGACTCAAGGCTGGTAGCAGAAGAAATGACCCATACCATCCTGCGGGACAAATGGCTCTCCAACCATCTATCTGCAAACAGCGGGGAGCGCCCGGTGGTAATCGTTGGCTTCGTGACCAACAAAAGCCATGAGCACATTGATGCGGAAACATTTGTAAAAGATGTGGAAAGCTCCTTCATCTCCACGCAAAAGGTAAGGCTGGTGCAGGGCGGCAAGAAAAGAGAAGAGCTGCGTGCTGAAAAAGCCGACCAGCAAACGAATGCCAGCGCCAGCAGCATGAAAAAATTCGGACTGGAACAGGGCGCTGATTATATCCTGCAGGGCTCCATCAATTCTATTGTTGATTCTCACAAGCGCAATAAAGTGGTATACTACCAGGTAAACCTGGAGCTGACCAATATTGAAACCAATGAAGTGGTGTGGATCGGTGATAAAAAAATCGCCAAGCAGGTCAAAAACTAAGGCATAGCTTTTATTAAATTCTTTTTTCAAAAAAATACCCTGAGACCAGGGGCCTGCCCTGCTTTCGCTATGTCCTGCCTGCGCCGCTATATCATTATTCCTTTTTGTGCAGCAATCGTCTTTGCGCTGCTTGCTTCCTGCGCCAGCTACAATAAGCAGGCAAGCGCCTACTATGTACAGTTGCGCCAGGGCAACTATGAAAAGGCGGCCCGGTCGCTGGACCATATCAAGGTG
>DAOLFO010000309.1:0-3987 GCA_035326305.1 Chitinophagaceae bacterium | reverse complement strand
TCCCTTCTTTACTTTTTTTTATAAAACCCCGCCCGCCATGTTCCTTCCTGCCTTCAGCGTAAGCCCCGCATTAATCCTTATCCTGCCATTATCAACAACAGTACGGGCATAGGCGGCATATACCTCTCCCCATCCGGCCGCTGCGCCACTACCGCTCAGTTCAGGTGTTGTATGATTGATTTTAAAAAAATCACCGCTTCCTCCTAATGTATCAATAAAGTTATAAGGCCCCGCCTCCGCATTCAGGTAGCTTTTGAGGTTAATGCCAAATGCAATAGTTTGTTTCCTGCCAAGAGCGATGCGGGCATTGAGCAGGTTAATATTGGCAGAAAAGTCATTATACCGCTTATAGTAGCCGCTGTCAATAACATAAAGAGAGTGACGCGGATTTGAGAGGAGAGAATAATGGCGTATTGTAAAGGTGTTAGTATTATTTTTCATTTGCGCCCCCAACACTGTTATATCCCATTTAAACGGGGTTGCCTGTATCCCGGCAGGATTTTCATGCACAGCCAGGGAGCCGGCATACCGGGAACCCTGCAGCGCATGATATTTTTGCGCCGGCAAACTTCCTGTATACACCAATCCTGTCAGTACAAGCCATAAATACCGCATAGGCAGAATAAATAAATACAGTTCCCGTTCTTTTACACAATAACCATTCCCCTCCTGTTTATTGTCAATAAGATCATATATTGTTTTTCTGGATTCACACATTTACATGAAATTTGCCACAAATACTTTACATGTCACCCCGTTTTAACCTGCTTCCCCGCTTATTTTTTTTTATTAGCCTTGTAGCTTTGTCTTCCACCGCCTACTGCTGGGGCCTCACCGGCCACCGTACCATAGCAGAAATAGCCGAAGCCCATCTAACGAAGAAAGCAAAAAAAGGCATACGGGAAATCATTGGTAAGGAAACTTTAGCATTATGGTCTAACTGGCCTGATTTTATCAAATCAGACACTTCTTACCGGTATGCATCCAAATGGCATTATGTGGACCTGCCGGGGCATATGGCCAAGGAAGATTTTATCCGCGACCTGAAAAAGCTGCCGCCTGAAAACCTGTACACACAAATACAGGCCATGATGCAGCAGGTAAAAGACAAATCGCTTACACCGGAGAAGAGACGTTTTGCACTGGCATTTCTTGTACATATGGTGGGCGATCTGCACCAGCCGCTGCATGTGGGCCGCGATGAAGACCAGGGCGGAAATAAGATAACCGTATACTGGTTTGATAAAAAAACAAACCTGCACACACTCTGGGACTCTGAGCTGATAGATTTTCAGCAATACAGCTATACCGAATATGCCAGGCTGCTGAACATAGCGCCTAAGTACAAAGTAAAGGAATGGCAGAGCGGCACACTGGAAGAATGGTTTTATGAATCACACGTATTATCGGATTCTATTTATGATAATACGCCCCATGAATCAAAGCTCAGCTACCGGTACAATTTCCAGTTCCAGGAAATGCTGAACCAGCAGTTGCTCAAAGGCGGAGTGCGGCTGGCAGCCCTGCTAAATGAAGTGTTTAAATAAGCCGTTTATTATTTAATCAGCTTTTTTGCTTCTTCCGTCACACAAGTCGCAAAGTTCATCAGCGCTTCCTGCTGCTGGGGCAGCAGTGATATAATGATTTCCTTTTTATCCGTGCCGGTAAAAACAAACTGAGCCGCCTTCTGTGTCATCAATTTTTTTAGTACAGAGTTGGGGTTCTCTGTATTGCGGTATTTAAAATGAAAATACCCGTCGCAGTTTCTGCCACCGGCATTCCTGTAGGTGCTGCGGGTACGTACGCCTTCAAAGAAAACAAAAACGGTAGACGCATCATCATAGCATCTTCCGGGTACGGTAAAAAAGAAATCTATCTCCTTGCTGTCCGCATCAATGGCCAGCGATGCCCCGTTTTGAAGCTGGATGAAGCCGGAAGATATTTTAGTCTCTTTGGTATAAGGATCAGTTTCCCTGATCAGCTTGCATTCCTGCGCCATGGCAGCAGACGGCAGCAGGATCAGCAGTAATAATAGTTTTTGCATACAGGCATTTAGACGCCCAAATTACAAATTCCGTTGGCTGCAGGTGTATCCTGACCGTTAAAATTCAGCAGGTCGTTCTCCTTTCTGTTATTTGATTATTTTTGCCGGAATATAAACTGACATATCCCCATGGCAAAAACAAAAGCCGCTAAAACGGTAAAAGCTGCGAAAGGCACAAAAACAGTTGTAACACCACAGTCACTTGCTTTTTTCAGAAATTATATTAATAATGCCTCTCCCGTAGGATTTGAATCATGGGGGCAAAAGCTCTGGCTGGAATACCTGAAGCCTTATGTGGACACACAGTTTACCGACCCGTATGGCACTGCCGTAGGTGTTATTAACCCTGATAATGCTTTTAAGGTAGTGATAGAAGCACATGCTGACGAAATCAGCTGGTTTGTCAATTACATTAATAAAGAGGGCCTGATCTACCTGAAGCGGAATGGTGGTGTGGATCACCAGACAGCGCCGGCTTCGCGGGTAGTTATTCATGGTAAAAAGGGCCCGGTCAAAGCTGTGTTTGGCTGGCCTGCCATTCATACCAGGGTTTCCACGCCTGATCAAAAAGAAGCGCAGCCCCGCACCGATAACCTGTGGCTGGACTGCGGTGCCCGCAACCAGAAAGAAGTGGAAGACCTGGGCATTCATGTAGGCGCTGTTGTTACCTACCAGGATGGCTTTGATGAACTGGCTAATGGTAATTATGTAGGCAGGGCCTTTGACAACCGTGTGGGCGGCTTTATGATTGCCGAAGTAGCCCGCCTGCTGAAAGAAAACAAAAAGAAGCGGCCTTTCGGGCTGTACATCGTAAATGCCGTACAGGAAGAAATTGGGCTGCGCGGGGCTGAAATGATAGCCCGCCGTATCAGGCCCAATATTGCCATTGTAACCGATGTAACACATGATACCACCACGCCGCTGATCAATAAAAATATAGAAGGGGATGTGCAATGCGGCAAGGGGCCTTCCCTGGCCTATGCACCGGCAGTACATAATAAGCTGCTGAAACTGGTAGAGCAAATAGCTGCTGACAGAAAGATACCTGTACAATGGCGGGCGCTCAGCCGCAGCACGGGTACGGACACCGATTCATTTGCTTATGCCAATGATGGCTGCCCTTCTGTGCTGATCTCCATCCCGCTGCGGTATATGCACACCACGGTGGAGATACTGCACAAGGATGATATTGATAATACCATCCGGCTGATGTATGAGACATTGCTTACCCTGACGCCGAAAACAGATTTGAGTTATTTTAGTTGAGTAAGGGTGGCATCTCAATAAATAAGGGCTCCTGGTGAACCGGCCTTATCCCAGCAAGAGATTAAATGTTAAATTGGATTGATACATGTCTATTGCATACGGCAGCTATGCTAACTAAGGCAGGTATCCAAATAAAAAGAGGGTGTATCGCTTGATACACCCTCTCTCAGTATAATTGTAAAATACCTGTTTATCCCAACGCCAGTTCCAGCACCTGGTTCATTGTCCTGACATAATGAAAGGTTATGCCTTTAATAAAGGCAGCATCAATCTCCAGCACATCCTTTTCATTTTGCCAGCACAGGATTATTTCTTTCAGGCCGGCACGCTTGGCAGCCAGCACTTTTTCTTTTATTCCTCCCACCGGCAATACCTGCCCCCGCAATGTGATCTCCCCGGTCATGGCCAGGTAAGGCTTCACCTTTTTACCCGTAAGCGCTGAAGCTATAGAGGTCATCATGGTAATGCCGGCGCTGGGGCCGTCTTTGGGCACAGCGCCTTCCGGCACATGAATATGAATATTCTTCTTTTCAAATAATTTTTTATCGGGCAAATATTTATTGGCATTGGATTGTAAATATGTCAGGGCGGTGCTGGCACTTTCCTTCATCACATTGCCCAGATTGCCTGTCAGTTTCAGTTCGCCCTTGCCATCACTCAGGCTTGTTTCAATAAAC
>DAOLFO010000308.1:0-3995 GCA_035326305.1 Chitinophagaceae bacterium | reverse complement strand
CCGTTGCTGGTATGGCCATCAAACAACAGCTTCCATCCATCCTTCTTCTCCTGCAGAGATAAAAAATTAGGGATTGTATTCACGGTATACACAGGTCTTTTTGATGCCGTCAATTGAACGTCGCCGGTCTTTATACGGATGTTTTTCCAGTATATTTTTTTTCCAGCCAGGGAAGGGTTCCCAATGCTATGCACCTGCAGGGCTATTATCCCTTCGCTATCCACCGTATCCACCAGGCTGGCGGCATGCTGATCGTTTACAAATGTCTGTATATAGTTGCCACGGCATTCTATTCTCACTTTGTTATACTGGCCAACCTTAAATGCCTTTTGAGCAGAAGGGTTCAGTGACAAAGGATATAGCCAGTCTCTCCGGCCTTCATCATAAATGCCCCCAGTCCAGCTCCGGGCTGCCGGATCCAGCTCAAACTGGTAACCGTATACTTTCCCCTTGCGATTATTACCCGCCGGGTCATACTGGCTGCGAAACTGGATACCTGAATTAGAGGTGGTGTCTTCTATTTTTACTTCCAGCTCCAGGATAAAATCATTGTATTTTTTTTCCGTTGCCAGGAACGTATTTGGCGTATTAGGCACCGTAATACCAACAATAGCCCCATCCTCAATTTTATACTCTGCATTACCCGCCAGCTTTGTCCATCCATTAAATGTTTTACCATCAAACAGCTTTGTCCAGCTCCCGTTTTGGGAAAACACGTTAGCAGACAGGAAGCTTATCAACAGGATAATGCTGATCTTTTTCATACACATTTATTTAAAATTATATTCCGGTTTCCAGCTCATTATTTTATGTCCGAATATAGCTTCGTTGATCAGGTGCACACATACTGCCGTGGTGGCGCCTGTCACCACATCAGATACAGGTTTGCTTCCCGTCTGTATAGCTGTATAAAATTCTTCCAGCGCATACCAGGTACCGTCCTTCTGTTTTTCCCTCATGATCGGTATGCCCCCATCGTTGTTCCATTCTATACGGGTGGCGCCGCTTACACCATCTACTGTTTCCAGCTCTTTCCGGGTTGCTGCTTCCGGGTAAAATATACCGTCGCCGGGCAGCAGCGAAACCATTCCCTTTGTACCCTTTATCTTAAAAATATATCCTTCTCTCGCATTAGCGCAGGTAGCTCCAAAGTTGCCGATCATCCCTTTGTCGTTATACCGCAACACTGCCTGTACATTATCATAAGTTTCCCGCCCGTCTTTAAAGTGATCAATACCGCCGGTACCCATTATCTCATCCGGATGTGTGCCAAAGGCCCAGTTGACAAAATCAACCTGATGGGATAACAATTCTGCCGGCAATCCCCCGGAATATTTTTTATACATCCGCCAGTTGATCTGCTCATCGGTATAACCTGCAGGCACCGGGCGCCGCCAGTTCCAGTTGCGGTCCCACCGGCAGTCAATCTGTGTCACATCGCCAAGGTATCCCTTTTCTATCATTTCCTTCACCCTGAAGTAAAGAGGCGTGTACCGGTACTGATGCCCCACCTGCAGGACAAGCTTTGGATACTTAGCAGCAAGCGCTACCAGTTTTTTCGCTTCATCTATATCATACGTCATTGTCTTTTCCAGGTACACATGTTTGCCTGCCAGCAGGGAAGCTGCAGCAATCTCATAGTGATTATACAGTGGAGTGGCGATAATAACAGCGTCTATACTTTTATTACCCAGCACCTGCCGGTAATCACTGTATATTTTCAATGTTCCTGTTTCATCTTTTGCCCTTGCCTCCTCACGCCGAAACTCCAGTATGTCACAGGCCGCAACAAAAGAAAACCCGGCTTTCAGCTCCTGCATGCCGGAAAGCAGGCCCAGGCCCCTGTCGCCGCAGCCGATGATGCCAATACGCACTGCATTTTCATAGCCGGCCAATGATCGGCTGAACAACTGGCGGGGCATTGCCAGTGCAGCACCGGCAAACAGCCCTGATGTTTTTATAAAATCTTTTCGCAGCATAGCATACCTGTTATTTCAAATTTACATTTTTATGGCTGTAATAACCTACCGAACCGTTTGCTCATTGTATCTGCAACAGATCCGTCTGCTCTCCTGTAAATGATATACACAGCGATATCCCTTTCCTTATTGGCAAATTGTATCGCTTTTTCCATCCCCATCAGCATAAGTGCATTATCATAGGCATCGGCAGTGATAGCATCTTTTGCAAACACAGTCACGCTTACCATTTCGCTTTGCACCGGGAAGCCGCTCACAGGATCTATAATGTGTGTGATCTTTCTTCCTTCGCTCTCATAATAGTTCCGGTAATTGCCGGAAGTAGTGATGGCCCCTTTATCCGGATAAATTATTTTCTGAATAACAGGAAAAAACATATCATCTCCCGGTGCTTCTATCCCTACCGACATCTTTTTTCCGTCAGGCTTCCTTCCCTTTACACGGATCTCACCACCCAGCTCTGCAATGTAATGATGAACATTTCGCCGCTGTAAAAACCCGGCCAGCACATCTACACTATACCCCTGTGCAATACCGTTGGCATCCAGCTTTACACAAGGCTTTAATTTCTTCAGCTCAGCCCGTTTCAGCGAAATCAATTCCGTTCCCACACAGGGGAGCAATTGCTGCACCGTTGCCGTATCGGGTAACCGGCCTTGCTTTACCGGGCCAAAACCCCAGGCAGCCGTAAGCGGGAATACGGTAATGTCAAATAAGCCGCTTGTTTTTTTATGCACCTGTATAGCCTTCTTAACGACTTTATACAGGTGTTCATCAGGCTTTACCCGTTTCTCCGTATCGTTAAACCGGTTAATAAGAGAACCGGGCCTGTACAAAGAGAGCGACTGATCTATCACCTGTAAAATACTATCCACCTCCTGCTTCTTTACTACCGAATCAGCCGCATAATACGTAATGTGATAAGTGGTGCCCTGTGCCTTTCCGGATAGCTCAATCTTTTTCAGTGCAGGAGCCGGGGCAAAGGCAATAGTCAGCAGGGCAAACAGGGCAGTAAGCAACAGGGGCGTATACCGGCTGGTGAAAAAATAATATCCCTGTAATGGATAAAAGGCTGGCATGGGCTTTTTAGCGTATGATATTTCCCTGCTCAGCAACAATCGCCCAGCTTGTATCTGTTTTGATCCAGACGGTAGTATACCGCTCATGAATAGATAAGGGGTTGGCACGGTAGCTGCCGCTGGCACGGAAAGCGCCTGTTACCACGGCCATATTGCCATATAGGGATACTTTCACATCCTCGCTTTTCCCATTGTCCCACTTCATTTCAGAGGTCGCCACATTGAGCAGTTGCTGCTCTTTATTTAACAGCTTACCATCAGGGTTGGTATAGATAAAATCGGGTGCATAAAGGTTATTGAGCAAAGCAGTGTCATTAGCGATAAGGGCATTATCATAAAGGTGGTTAAGGCGCTGAACATCTGCTGCTGCATCCGGCAGGCCTGGTTTATCATTTCCGCAGGAAACCAGCAGGAGAAGAAGTGACAGGGAGAAAATCTGTTTCATAACTTATCTTCTTGTAAACAGGAAAGTTAAGGAAATATTGAAGAAGGTGGTAGCGAAGCGAAGGCGATGTGGTCAAAAAAGGATTCGCGGTAAACCCGCTCTGTTTGCTCACTCCAGGCCGGTGAGTTTGCCTGTTTATTGTTGAAGGACTCAGGTAAATATCTTTCAGCAGAAGCCTTAAAAACAAAAAGCCCCGACTAAAAAATAGTCAGGGCTCAATAAATATGGCAGCTACCTACTCTCCCGCATTGTGGTGCAGTACCATCGGCCATAAGGGACTTAACTTCTCTGTTCGGTATGGGAAGAGGTGAACACCCTTGGAAAAACCACCATAAGAAGGTGAAGCTAATAGCTATAAGCTTACAGCTACCAGCCAATAAGATCATATTGGGAAATGTTAGAAAGTTTCACTAATAATCCATTTTTAAAAAATGAATAAAAAAAATTAAAGCGTACGGGCAATTAGTACTACTCGGCTTTGATGTTACCACC
>DAOLFO010000013.1:0-21603 GCA_035326305.1 Chitinophagaceae bacterium | reverse complement strand
CAATGTCTTTTTTACATACTCAGCGATCTGATCTTTTGTGGGGCTGTCTGTTTTCAGCTCCTCCTGCATCTCAAATATCCATTTGATCACCTCCTGGTTGGCCAATCCGTGCAGGGGGCCGGCCAGCCCGTTCATTCCCGCTGCAAAGCTCAGGTAAGGATCGCTGAGAGCTGACCCTACCAGGTGCGTGGTATGTGCAGATACATTACCGCCTTCGTGGTCGGCATGAATGGTCATGTACAACCGCATCAGTTCCTTAAATTTTTCATCTTCAAATCCAAGCATGTGAGCGAAGTTGCCTGCCCAGTCCAGCAGGCCATTAGGCTGTATCTGGCTGCCAAATTTGTATTTCCGGCGATAGATGTATGCAGCTATTTGCGGCAACCGCGCAATCAGGTCAAGCGAATCGTCAAACACGGCCTCCCAATAGTCTTTTTTGTTCATGCCGGCCGCATATCTTTTAGCAAACTGGCTTTCTGTCTGCAATGCCATGATGCCTACTACAAACTGTGTCATGGGATGTGTATGCAGGGGCAGGGAATCAATAGTATTAAAAACATGGGTGGGCACATGGCTCCGGCGCTGCAGCACAGCCGTAACATGGTGCACATCATCTTCAGTAGGCAGTTCGCCAATCAGCATCAGGTAAAACAGGCCTTCCGGCAATGGCTCTGATCCGCCGGGCGCCTTTGGCAGCTTTTCCCGCAGCTCAGGGATGGAATAGCCCCGGAACCGGATACCGTCCTGTGCATCCAGCAGCGAGGTTTCTGTCACCAGGCCGGTTATTCCGCGCATGCCCTGGTATAACTGTGCTAACTGCACCTCCCCTATCACTTTATTCCCATGCTCTTTCAGCATTTCCCTTATTTCCGCACTTAATATTTCCGCTTTTGCCTTAAACCTGTCTTTAATAATTCCCATGACAAATCGTTTTTATTTCAGGTAAATAAACTTTGTAAAGGTACTTAAAATACAGGCTGGTGCAGTAAAAAAACAGGCTTTGCCATGATGAAAAAACAATGCAATCGTTGCTGGGAGCCTTAACTAAAAAATAATCCCTGAAAGGGTCAATAAAGCAATAACTACTTAGGCGCTTTACGGTACAGGAAATAAGCTACTATGGAAAAGGCGATATTAGGCAGCCATGCAGCCAGCAGCGGGGGGAAGTCCCCTTTTGTGGCAAATACAGTAGAGAACCTGTCGGATACGATAAACAGCGCTGCAATGATAATCCCCAGGGCCAGGTGCATACCGCTGCCGCCCCTTGTTTTGCGGCTGGCTATCACCGCCCCGATAAAAGTCAGCAGCAGCACAGTAACGGATGTGGCCGTCCGCCGGTAGCGCTCCACTTTCAGGGCACTCAGGCCTTCGGTACCGCGTATGCTTTCCTGGTCTATGTATTTTATCAGCTCCGGTGTGCTCAGCTTATCCTTCAGGTATTCATCTTTTCGCAGCTCTTCGGGCTTTATCTTCAGGTCGAGCAGGAGCGTATCGTACGTGGTTACCGTCTCTGTCAGGCCATTGATTTTCCGCTCCACTGCATTTTGCAGCATCCATTGCTTTTTATCCTGCTGCCAGCGTATGCCGGATGCACGAAGGTTGTACACCAGCGTATCCCCGCTCAGGCGCTCCATAAAAAATTTTGGGGCCGAGCGGGAAGCCGTATCATAATTCTTAATGCCCATGTAGGTAGTGGAGTCAATACGGCGGTAAAAACAATTATAGCAATCGTTGTTCTGGATATTTTTGGTCGGGTCGTTTCTGTCCATGTAGTGGGCCTTAAAATCGGCCTGTATTTCATTTGCTTTGGGTATAAGATAACGGCTCCCAAACCACAATACGATGCTGAGTATAAGGCCACCTGCAAAATAAGGGCGCAGCATCCGGTTGAAGCTGGTACCGCTGGCCAGTATGGCCACTATTTCTGACCGGGCCGCCATACGGCTGGTAAAGAAGATAACGGCAATGAAGATAAAAAGTGGGAAAAGCATTCCCCATATCCAGGGTATAAAGCCAAAATAATACTGCGTAATGATCTGGCCGGTACTAAGCCCTGTTTTTACAAAATCATCTGTCTTTTCACTGGTATCTACCGCTACGGCCACCACCATGAAAAGCATCATACAAAAGAAAAAAGTGGTGAACAGCTTTTTTAATATATACCGGTCTAATTTGCCCATAATACCCTGTACGGATCACAACGTTTAATGCCTGATCCCATGACCTGTTTTTCCAGGACATGCGAAGTAACAGAATTTGAACGGAATGAAAAGTGAAAGTGACAGCCTGGTTAAAAAACCCGCCGAGAGCCATAAGCTCCCGGCGGGCTCTCCGTTACGCTACGGTCAAGGACAAAGAAAATGGTTTAATGATCAATGGTCAAAGGAAAGACCCTGCGTCAAAATTCCATTATGCGCCGTTTCTAAACAACCGTTAAAAAACGGAATTTCGTACCGTTTTTTAACGGTACTGGTCGCAGTTGACTTATTTCCAAATGTTTAAAGAAAAAAAACTACAGCCTTTTTTTCAGCACCGGCGTTATTTCTTTGCGCCAGCTTTCAAAAGAGCCCAGCAAAATATGCCGCCGGGCTTCACTCACCAGCCACAGATAAAAGGTAAGATTATGAATGCTGGCAATGCTGAGCCCCAGTATTTCTTTTGATTTGATGAGATGACGCAGATAGGCTTTGCTGTACAGGTTGCTGGCCTCACCCGTAAGCCCGTCATCTATCGGGGAAAAATCTTTTTCCCATTTTTTATTATCAATATTAATGACGCCCCGGGTAGTAAACAGCATAGCATTCCGGCCATTGCGGGTAGGCATCACGCAGTCAAACATATCCACTCCCATGCTGATGCATTCCAGGATATTCCACGGGGTACCCACACCCATCAGGTAGCGGGGCTTATTGGCCGGCAGGTGCTCGCAGCACCAGGCACATATATCATACATCACTTCTTCCGGCTCACCCACACTCAGGCCGCCAATAGCATTGCCGGTGGCATTTTTTGCTGATACATATTCACAGCTTTCCTGGCGCAGGTCTTTAAATGTGCCGCCCTGCACAATGGGAAAAAGATTTTGCGTATAGCCATACTTGTCCGGTGTGCTGTTAAACCTTTCCCAGCACCTGTCCAGCCAGCGGTGCGTGAGCTGCATGGATTGCTTTGCATAACTGTAATCGCTGCCACCGGGCGGGCATTCATCAAAAGCCATGATGATATCGCCGCCAATAACACGCTGGATATCCATCACCGACTCCGGCGTGAAGAGATGCCTTGACCCGTCAATATGCGATTGAAAAGTGACACCCTCCTCTTTAATCTTCCGCGTGCCCGCCAGCGAAAACACCTGGTAGCCCCCGCTGTCTGTAAGGATGGGGTGCCTCCAGCCATTAAACTGGTGAAGCCCCCCTGCCGCTTCCAGCACTTCCAGCCCCGGGCGCAGGTACAGGTGGTAGGTGTTGCCCAGGATGATTTGTGCCTTTACATTTTCTTCCAGTTGGCGCTGCGATACGGCTTTGACGCTGCCCGCTGTACCCACCGGCATAAAAATGGGTGTGAGCACTTCTCCGTGATCGGTAGTAAATTTTCCGGCCCTTGCCCGTGATGATGTGTCTGTATGCTGAAGTTCAAACTGAAGCGCTGCCATAGCGGCCGCAAGATAGCAAGAAAGCTCCTATGTATTTTGAAAGCTGCTGCCGGCTCACCTTTCAACACCTACTGAATATCTTTTTACAGCAGGGTTTTGGAGAATTGACAAGCGCTACGCTACCTTCGCCAAATGCCGCCGATCAACTGGAGTGAAATTATTTTTTACTCGCTTTCAGCCATCACCGCCATACAGCTATTCTATTATTGCTGGTTTTTCAGCCGTATTGCTTTTTATAAAAAAAAAGAAAAAGACCGCTCGCAGCAGCATCCTGTCTCCGTCATCGTTTGTGCCCGGGATGAAGATGAAAACCTGGCCCGCCACCTGCCCGGCCTGCTGGTGCAGCAGTACAGGAGCACGTATGAGGTGATTGTGGTAAATGACAACTCGCTTGACGACTCCAAATACATTTTGCAGGAGCTGAAGAAAACATTTAAGTCACTCGAAATTGTGGAGCTGACCCAGGAAGCCAAACTGATTACAGGGAAAAAATATCCGCTGTCAATCGGCATCCGTGAAGCGCACCATGAGATACTGCTGCTGACCGATGCAGACTGTGTGCCCGCCAGCGAAAACTGGGTGGAGTACATGCAGGACAGCTACCGGGATAATACAGAAATTGTACTGGGATATGGTGCTTATCACAAAGCACCCGGCCTGTTGAATAAATTAATCCGGTTTGAAACATTCCATACCGCCCTGCAATATTTATCGTATGCGCTGGCAGGTATGCCTTATATGGGTGTGGGCAGAAATCTTTCTTATAAAAAAGGGCTTTTCCTGCGGCATAAAGGCTTCTCATCCATCAACCATATACCCAGCGGCGATGATGACCTGTTTATAAACAAAGCAGCCAGTAGCCGCAATACGGCAGTATGCCTTCACCCGGAAGCCTTTACCCTGTCTGTGCCGCAAAAAACATGGTCGGGGTGGATGAAGCAGAAATCAAGGCACTATACCACCGCCAAATATTATAAGCGGCAGCATAAAATCCTGCTGGGGCTGTATTCTTTCACGCAGTTTGCCTTTTACCCGCTGCTGGCGACTGCCTTCATACTATGTGACTGGCGGCTGGTAGCAGGCATACTGGGCCTGCGGGTGCTCTGGCAGGGCATTGTTTTATATAAATCAATGCAGCGGCTAAAAGAAAAAGACCTGTGGCCCTGGTTTCTTTTCTTTGATATCTGGATGTTTTTTTACTACTTGCTGTTTGTACCAGCTTTGTGGAGAAAACCTTCCCGGCAATGGCATTAAATAGCGACGCATGGAACTTTTGCTAAAATATTTTTCTGATTTTACTCCTGCGCAGATGCGACAGTACGAAATGCTGGGCCCGCTGTACCGGGAGTGGAATGAAAAAATAAATGTCATTTCCCGCAAGGATATGGACGGCCTTTATGAAAAGCATATACTGCATTCGCTAAGCATAGCCGCCGCCTTTGATTTTACAGATGGTATGGAAGTAATGGACCTGGGAACAGGGGGCGGCTTCCCGGGCATACCACTTGCTGTTTTTTTTCCGGAAGTCAGGTTTCACCTGGTGGACAGCATTGCCAAAAAATTGAAAATCATTGATGCTGTGGTGGAAGCAACGGGGTTGAAAAATGTAACCACGCAGCATAGCCGTGTAGAGGCAATCAAAGACAGAAAGTTTGACATGGTAGTATCCCGTGCGGTAGCACCACTCAAAGAGCTGTGGCAATGGAGCAGGCCCTTATTGAAAAAAAGCAGCGCAACAGGCCTTGCTCCCGGCCTTATTTGCCTGAAAGGCGGCGACCTGACCGCCGAAATACAGGAAAGCGGCACCAGGCCGCGGATGATGGAGATTGCCGCTATTTTTCCCAACCAGCCTTACTTTACCGAAAAATACCTGCTCTACGTGAGCAAATAGCTGCACAAATACCACTTCGTGGTATTGATGATATGACAGCGAACACTGACCTTTGCAACATGAGTGATATTACGGTTTGCATAGTGGATGATAATAAAGACCTGCGCAATGCCCTGGAAGAGATCATCAGCATGTCGGAAGGTTATAACTGTATTGCCACCTTCGGTACCCCGGAAGCAGCCATCAGCCAGATACCGGCACTAAAGCCCAATGTAGTGCTGATGGACATCAATCTTGGCAGCGATGAAAGCGGGATTGACTGTGTGCGCATCCTGAAGCAGGAAATACCCGATACCAACTTTATGATGTGTACGGTATATGAAGAGGATGAAAAGATTTTTGAGGCCCTGAGCGCCGGCGCCAGCGGTTATATCTTAAAGAAAACAGCCCCTGCCCGTCTGCTGGAAGCTATCCGTGAACTGTACCAGGGCGGCGCCCCGATGAGCAGCCAGATAGCACGGAAGGTGGTAGCCGCTTTCCAGAGCAAAACCGGGAAAGCCGAACAAAACAGCGGGCTTAGTGAGCTGTCGAACCGGGAAAAGGAGATACTGGAGCAACTTTCCCGGGGCCTGATGTATAAAGAAATTGCTGCTGAGCTATTTATAAGCGCCGAAACGGTGCGGAAGCATGTTTATCATATTTATGAGAAACTGCACGTAACCAACCGGATAGAGGCGGTAAACAAATATTTTGGCCGTTAGCTTTCCTGAAAAATACCACAAAAGTGGTATTTCCGGTGGCGTGGATTACCAGTAGCTTCGCAAGTGCTTAGGTCTAAATTACAAACTACCATTAGCCGTAAACCTGTCTGCGAACGAATTTTCTAACGAGGGCCCTAACCTAAGAAAAAAGAACCACCTGACGGTGGTTCTTTTTGTTGTTACAGCTTTATCCGGTTATTCTTTCGCTCCGTATCAGCCAGCCGCATAGAAGGATCTATTTCGGCAATCATGATATCACTCAGCCGGCGGTCGGTTTCTATGGTGTATGTATCATGTGTCCACTTCCAGGCCGGGTATATTTTCCGGGTTATTTCATTTTCCTGCGGCTTGGCGCCATACATCAGGTCAAGCGGTACATAGTGCATTTCTGAAGTACTGTCTTTAAATGTTAGTTGCAGGTCAATGGGCATGGGCATCAGCCCGTGCCGCTTAATACGGATTTTTGTTTTCGATCCTTCTTCCCACAAGCTGTCAAAGGCATAGTCTATCGTCTTCGTGCTGTTTACCCAGTACTCCTTGTACCAGTCCAGCTCTATATTGCTTACCCTTTCAGCAATCCGTACAAAATCATCTGCATTGGGGTGCTTAAATTTCCACTGACGATAATACTCCAGCAGCACTTTATCCCGCACATCCGCCCCAATGACATAGCCCAACTGCTCCAGGAATACAGCGCCTTTGGAATAGGCTGCAGCCGAATAAGCGGAGTTGGTATTAAAATGATCGGCATGAGTGGTCAGCGGCTCTTCCTTATTGCTCTTTACAAGAGAGAAATAACCATTATAGCTGCCATTGTGCAGAAAACCGGTACGGCCTGACAGGAAAGCGGCCACACGGGTATCAGCATAGCTGGTAAAGCCTTCATCCATCCATGCATAGAGCGACTCATTGCTAGCCAGCACGCCCTGGTACCAGTTGTGCATCCACTCATGCAGCCAGGCGCCTGTGCCTGCCAGCAGGGTAGCCATCGGGTACTCCATGCCACCATCGCCACCATGTATAAAGGAATACTGCCTGTACGAATAAGGGCCGAATGTTTTTTCGATATAGGGCAACGCCTTTTCTGCATCATCCAGTATTTTTTCCCAGCGGGCCGGGTCGCTCACATTCTTTTTGTACAGCACATGGAGCGTAAGGTCATCTCTCACTTTGCGGCTGCTGTGCACATAATCAGGGTCAGCGGCCCACATGAAGTCATGTACACCTGGCGCTGTAAATTTCCAGGTAAGCTTGTTTCCCGCCGGGCGTGTCACTTTTGTGCCCGGTGCTTCATAACCATACCCCACCTGGTTTGCATTAGACAGATAGCCTGTTCCTCCAAGAATATAGTTTTTATCAATAGTGATATTCACATCAAAATCTCCCCATACGCCATAAAATTCGCGGCCGATATACGGGTTCGGGTGCCAGCCTGCATAATCATACTCACACATTTTCGGATACCACTGGCTCATGGAGTAGCGCACACCGGTAGAGGGGTTGTCTCTGCCGCTGCGGCGTATCTGCAGGGGTACCTGCGCTTCAAATTCCATGTCAAACACTACTTTGCTTTTCGGCAGGATGGGTTTGCTCAGCGTTACTTCCAGTATTGTTTCCAGCATGTCAAATTGCTGCGCCACGCCATTCATCTTCAGCGATTTTATTTTCTGGTAGCCAATTTCGTCCGGCTGCAGGTTGTATATCCGGTCTCTCACCCGTGCATCCCAGTCAGCGCCACGTCCGCTTGGAATGGTGCCCTGCCGGCGGCTGCGCTCATCCATCATGCTGCCGGGCTGAAAAGCATTAAAGTAAAGATGATAGAACACCCGCCTTAATGTGTCGGGAGAATTGTTCCAGTATTCTAATTTCTGCTTGCCGGTAAAGCGGTTGGTGGTCACATCCATATCAATATCCATCACATATTTTACCTTTTGTTGCCAGCGGTCCGGTTGTGCCATCACTGCCATCGCCAGTAAAAAAGCCGTAATCAGTAAGCCTGTTCTTTTCATGCCTGTTTTAGTTATTTGGTAAAGGGTAAATTTCGGTAATCGTACCGGTTATAAAAAACGAAATTGACAAGCGGATAGTTGCAGGCAGCTCCTGCCATTTTGATATGTGCCATTAAATGAAACAGCCCGGAATGCAGCATTCCGGGCTGTTTAAACTCATATCGCATACATTTTCAGCACACCTGCTTAAAGCGTAATCGCTTCTCTCAGCAATCTTCCTTTTGCATTAAAGAATAAATATTTCTTCTCCACATCGTTCTTACGGGCTTTCAGGCGGTACTGCTCACCACCGCCGGGCAGGTACAGTATGATGGTCTCTTCTACTTCCCGGTCAGCATACTTGCTTTTCTCAAAACCGTCTTTTACAGCGTCCGGCACTTTGTCAAAGCTCCACTCCTTCTGTGTTTCCTTCCACAACCCTTTGTTGGTATAGGAGGCAATCATTCTTTCGCCATCCAGCTCAAAATGCACATCCACCCTTACCAACTGGTCCTTAAAGTCTACGTTTTCCGCTCCTTTATATTGATTGTGAAAAGTCTCTTCCACGGCTTTGGGTATTTCCCGTATCTGGGCAAATGAACCGAATGTAACAGCCGTCAATAACAAAACAGAAACAAAAATCTTCTTCATCATAACAGGTTCTTTTAAAAAACGGTATTGCAAAATTTATATTTTACTTCCATATCAAAACCGTGCCGGTAATTTTTAAAGAAACCTTATCACTTGTCTTTTCCCGCCACCACTATCACTATTTCGCCTTTTATATTTTTTTCCCTGAAATGAGCGGCCACTTCTGCCAGCGTGCCTCTTATAGTTTCTTCATATAGTTTTGTCAGCTCCCGGCTTACAGCGCATGGCCTGTCTGCCCCGAAGCAGGCGATAAAATCATCCAGCGTTTTAACCAGCCGTACCGGCGATTCGTAAAAAATCAGCGTTCTTTCTTCTTCCGCCAGGCTGCGGAGCAGGGTTTGCCTTCCTTTTTTCAACGGCAAAAATCCTTCAAATGCAAAACGGGTGGCGGGCAGCCCGCTGTTGACAAGCGCCGGTACAAAAGCAGTAGCGCCGGGCAGGCACTCCACCTTTACGCCCGCTTTTACGCAGGCCCTTACCAGCAAAAAAGCAGGGTCTGAAATTCCCGGCGTGCCGGCATCAGTAATCAGGGCCATCGTTTTACCGGCCTGCAACTGCTGCACCAGGTGGTCTGTTATTTTATGTTCGTTGTGCTGGTGGTAAGGTGTAACAGGTTTTTGTACCTGGTAATGCTGAAGCAGGTAAGCAGACGTGCGTGTATCCTCTGCCAGTATCAAATCAACCTGCTGCAATATTTCTATGGCCCGCAGGGTAATATCTTTCAGGTTGCCAATGGGAGTGGGAACAAGGTAGAGCATGAGTTTGAAAATTTGAAAATATGCCAATTTGAAAATGAAAACCCGGCCGGGGTATTTTCAAATTCTCAAATTACCACATTGCCTAATTAACGCTCACTTCAAAGTATTCCATCACCGGGTTGGCCAGCAGCTTTTTGCTGGCTTCTTCAGCAATGGCTTTCGCCTTTTCAGGGCTGTCTGCATTTACCTGCAGGGTGATATTTTTCCCGATACGTACATCTTCCACTGTATTCAATCCAAGGTTTTGCAATCCGCCCATTACCGCTTTTCCCTGCGGATCAAGCAGCTCTTTCAGCGGCATCACTTTTATTTGTACCGTATAGGTCATGTCAGTTTATTTTTGTAAAGCAAAGATACCAAAACATAGGCGACGAAAATAACCGGCACTGCCAGCCATTTCAGAAAAATGATGGCTGCCGCTGCTATAGCCAGCAGTAAAAACTGCGGCAGGTTATCTGCCGGATTAACGTTTTTAAACTTAAATGCCAGCAGGGGCAACCGGGATACCATTAGCAGCGAAAGAACAAGCACCAATGCTATCAGCGCCCATTTATTCAGCAAAATATCCCTCACCAACTGGTCATTTACATTCCAGTAGATAAGTGGCATTGACGCCACCAGCAACCCAACTGCGGGAACGGGCACACCTTTAAATGAATGGTGCTGCGCAGTATCTAAATTGAACCTTGCCAGCCGCCAGGCTGCTGCTGCCGGTAAAATAAAAGCGGGAACCAGCCAAATCATAGCTGTATTAAGCCCGTCCTCCTCCTGTGCCAGGCTCAGCCGCAGGAACTGGTAAATGATCATGGCCGGGGCCACGCCAAAGCTTACCACATCAGCTAAGGAGTCAAGCTGCTTACCCATTTCAGAGCTGGCTTTGAAGAGCCGGGCAATGAACCCGTCCAGGAAATCAACTACGGCAGCCAGCCCGATAAATAAAGAGGCCATCCATATTTTTTCCGGTATATCTATCAACTGTGCGCCCTCAGGAGTAGTAAAAATGGTGATACCGTTTTGCAGGGTAAATACAATAGCGATACAGCCAAAAACAAGGTTGAGGAGTGTAAAGAGATTGGGGATTTGTTTCATAAACTGACAATGGACAACGGCTAACAGTCAATGGCACCGGCTCCGTTCATCCCGGCTTTAGTCATTCAGTGAATTAATAAAGGCTTGTATTCTCCTGACAAGTGACTCAACCTGATTATACATTTTCAGAAAAGAGTCATCAGTAAGGTAGCCTCTTCTTTTTGCCAAAAATAAGCATCCTGCCACTTCCAGCGCCGATCTGTTTGCTATCGTCAGAAATCTTCGAAATTCAGCATTCGTCAGCCCTGTTGACCCTTCAGCAATATTAAGAGAAACAGAATTGGCTGCCCTTCGTATCTGCCCGGATAATGAATATAGTTCATAGGCAGGAAAGCCTTTTACGATAGCTTCCATTTCATCCGTTAACTCAAGTAAGAGCTGCCACACCCTCAGGTTTTCAAATTTAAAAAACATAAGAAGGTGTTTTCCGTGGTCTGTACACTGTGGTCTGAAGACTTACTCAACTACTTCTTCATCAACGCCTCTATCTCCTCCGCAGTAATAGGAATATTTTTCATCAGGTCTCTATTCCCCGTTTTGGTCAGCCAGACATTGTTTTCTATCCGTATGCCCATCTGCTCTTCTTCAATATAAATGCCGGGCTCTATGGTAAATACCATCCCCGCTTTTACCGGCGCTGTACGGGTGCCCAGGTCATGCACATCAATACCCAGGTGGTGGGATATGCCGTGGTACAAATATTTGCGGTAGGCCCTGTTTTCCGGGTCTTCATTTTTCACATCTGCTTTGCTTATCAGCCCCAGCCTGATAAACTCTTTGGTAGCTTCCTCTCCTACTTTATCGGTATAATCCAGAATGGAAATACCCGGCTTCAGTATTGATTTCGCATAGTCATGCAAATGAAGGCAGGCATTGTATACGTGCTTTTGCCGTTTGGTAAATTTTCCGCTTACCGGCACCGTACGGGTCAGGTCGGCGCAATAGCCGCCATACTCCGCACCGAAGTCCATTAATATCAATTCCCCTGCTTTACACTCCTGGTTGTTGGAAACATAGTGCAGCGTACGGGCCCGGTCTCCGCTGGCAATGATGCTGCCATAGGCAGGGCCGGCTGAGCGCTGACTGAGGAAGGAATGAAAAATTTCCGCCTCTATTTCATACTCCATTACACCGGGGCGGATAAATTTCAGCAACCGGCGAAACGTGTTTTCAGTAATATCAATCGCCTGCTGTATCACTTCCACTTCTTCTGCTGATTTAATGGCCCGCAATTCTTTCATCAGCTTTGCAGCTCTCCTGTACTGGTGCAGGGGATAGCGGCTTTTCATTTCATCAATAAAGCGGTAATCCCTGGTGCGCACCAGGCTGGCCTTGCGGTCATTTTCATTGCTGTCTAAATAAATAGTATCGGCCTGGTGCACCCAGGGCTGCAGCAGCCCCTCCAGGCTATCCAGCCACAAGATTGTTTTGATACCGCTTATTTCCTGTGCTTCTTTAACACGGAGACGCCTGCCGTCCCATTTTTCCTTCAGCTCATTGGGCTTTACCAGCACCAGCACTTCCCGGTATTTCGGGTCAGGATTATCAGGGTACAATATCACCATGCTGTCTTCCTGCACCACACCTGAAAGCCAGTACAGGTCGCTATTCTGACGGAATGTATACAGGGCATCGCCATTACTGGGCACTTCATCATTGCTGATAAAAATGGCAATGCTGTTTTTCTCCATTTCCCGGGCAAAACGCTTCCGGTTATTGATAAAAATGGCGGGATTGAGCGGTAAGTTTTTCATTTTCAAGTTTAAACACTAAAAAAATTGAATGAGGCGAAGTTCTGTACTTTCTTAAAAAAAACAATTGTTTTGGGAAAATTAGTTTCCTTTAATATATTCCCTGTTTTCTAATTTTTATCTTTTAAACGCCTCATTCTTTAGATTTTTTCAAAAAAATAAGGGGTAACCGGGCCAAAAACATAATGTGTACCACTAACACCTGTTTGCATTTACCGGCTTTTGTGTATTAATTTTGCAGCCTAACTAAACTTCTTGCCATTATGTCTACTTCTGCTGCATCCGTACTGCCCGGAGGGCTGGAACGACTGGGGCTTAAAAACCCCGGCCAAATCCACTACCAGCTTTCACCAGACGAACTTATCCAGGACACGCTTCGCACCGGCGAAGGAGTACTCAACGATACCGGCGCCCTTGTGATACAAACCGGCGAATTTACCGGCCGCTCCCCCAAAGACAAATTTATTGTCAAAGATGAGATAACGGCTGATACCGTACACTGGAATGAATTTAACCTGCCTATTGAGTCCCGCTATTTTGATATTATCTATAAAAAAGTTATTGACCATCTTTCGACAAGGCCGGAAATATGGGTGCGTGACTGCTATGCCTGCGCCGACCCGCGCTACCGGGTAAATATCCGGGTGGTGAATGAAAAATCATGGAACAACCTTTTTGCCTATAACATGTTCCTGCGCCCGGAAGAAAAAGAGCTGGCCGGCTTCAGGCACGACTGGCTTATCCTTTCCGCTCCCGGCCTTAGACTTGATCCTGCGGAGTGCGGTATCCGCCAGCATAACGCCGCCGTTGTTTCCTTTAAGCACAAAACCATCCTCATCGCCGGTACCGGCTATACCGGTGAAATCAAGAAAGGAATTTTCACCATACTCAATTATATACTGCCCCATGAGCGCAATGTGCTGAGCATGCACTGCAGTGCCAATATGGGCAAAAATGGTGATACCGCCATTTTCTTTGGCCTTAGCGGCACGGGCAAAACAACACTAAGCGCAGACCCCTCCCGCCAGCTTATCGGCGATGATGAGCATGGCTGGGCAGCAGATTCCATTTTCAATTTTGAAGGGGGCTGCTATGCCAAGACAATTAATCTCAGCGCAGAAAAAGAACCCGAAATATTCCAGGCTATCCGCCATGGTGCCCTGGTAGAAAATACCCGTTTCTTTCCCGATACCAACCGTATCAATTTTGACGATGGATCTGTAACGGAAAACACAAGGGTTTCCTATCCCCTTACTTTTATCAGCAATGCATCCAGTCCTTCCATCGGCGGCCTGCCGAGGAATATATTTTTCCTGACCTGCGATGCATTTGGCGTACTGCCCCCTGTTTCCCGGCTTACCCCCGGGCAGGCCATGTACCAGTTCATTTCAGGATATACGGCTAAAGTAGCCGGTACCGAAGCGGGTGTAACGGAGCCGAAGTCCACTTTCAGCGCCTGCTTTGGCGCCCCCTTCCTGCCGCTGCACCCCGGCCGCTATGCAGAAATGCTGGGTAAAAAAATGCAGGAGAACAAGGTAAATGTATGGATGATCAACACAGGCTGGACCGGCGGCCCCTATGGCACCGGCAAACGTATCAACCTGAAGTATACCCACGCCATGATCACGGCTGCGCTGGATGGCAAGCTGAATGATATGGAATTTAGCTATCACCCGGTATTTGGCATGGCTATCCCTTCATCATGCCCCGGCGTGCCTGACGAAGTTTTAAACCCGCGCAGCACCTGGGCCGACGGTGCCGCTTACGATGAAAAAGCCCGCTACCTGGCAGGGTTGTTTATTAAAAATTTTGAGAAATATGCCAATGGTGTAAGCGCCGAAATACTCAATGCTGCACCAAAGGTTTAATAGTATGTTTCAAGGACGGTTGTCATAAAGGGAACCCCGTTTCGACAGGCGAAGCGGGGTTTTTCTTTTCTTTAACTTACATAAAATGTCCGGGCAATAAGTTTTGCCGCCCCTTATCGTTTTAGAAAATATGACAAGTCATACATTACTATCACCGGTCTTGCTGCTCTTCATTTTTGCCGGCACGGCCTGTGCCCAGGATGCCGGTGAAGAAACTATCACCTGGTCATCTGCCCGCAAGCTGACCTGGAGCGACTACAAAGGCACGCCCAATCCTTCATCCGATGCAGCAGCCTCCACCGCCACTTACCTTGGGCTCACTTATAATATCAGGAACAACCAGTTTACTTATGAAATCACCTGCCTTTTTTCCCAAACAAAATCATGGGGCAGGCATAAAAACGATCACATACTGGCGCATGAGCAGGGGCATTTTGACATTGCAGAAATACATGCCCGCAAGCTGTATAAAGCCATGAAGCAATATGCGTATAATGAAAAAACATTCCGGCAAAAGGTGGGAAAGATATACCAGGACATCACCCGTGAAAAGGAAATAATGCAGGCGCAGTACGACCAGGAAACAAATCACAGCATCAACAAGGAACAACAGGCAGTATGGCAGGAAAAAATTGCAAAGCTGCTGGAAGAATATGCTGACCATGCCGGCTACCGGCAGCCATAAAAAAACTGCCCGGAGGCAGTTCAGTATTTTTAGTCTTTATCTTTTATCAGCGTCAGCATCTGCTTTTTCACTGATCGCCGGTACTTGCCTGCACTGGTTACTTCGGGTGCCAGTTGGGGCGCATTTATCATCATGCGGCGCTTTATCTCATCTTCCAGGTAGCTGTTTCGCGGGCTGCTCTCAATTTTATTGGTGATGACCGTACCATCTTCACCTATTTCATACTCTATCAGCACGGAATAGGGGCCGGCTTTAATCCTGTTTGAAGGCAGCACCTCTTTTTTAATTACTTCCGTATAGTCGCTTACAAATTTTTTCCATACTCCTGCATTCTCTGCCGGTGTTTTTGGGACAGGATAAGAGGCCGGCACTTCCGTACCGCCTGCTGTAATAGCTGTTGTTTCCACGCTGTCCACTACCAGCCTTACGGAGTCGCCATTGCCTATAGCTACCGGCCGGATCACCAGTGATTCTTTCTCTTTTTCTTTTGCCCTTACGGAATCAGCTTTTGCTTTTTGCACAGCCGCTTCCGCATTTGTCATCATCGTAAGGGTATCACCTTTTTTCAGCACCATGCCGGTATCTGTTTTCAGGCGTCCGCTGTACAGCGCTTCTTTTAGTGATTGTGCATGGAGCTGTGTGGTCAGCACAAGCACAGCAATAAGTAGTATGGATTTAAAATAAGCCATATAATTCTGCATCAATTTTAGCAATTATCTCGCCAAAATCCTCATCTTTTTCTGCGAACTTATTCTTGTCTACGTTGATTATTAACAATTTTCCTTCCTTATAGTGGTCTACCCATTTATTATAATAATCATTTAACCGCTTCAGGTAGTCCAGCCGGATATTCTCTTCGTATTCACGGCCACGCTTTTGTATCTGTCCCACCAGGGTGGGGACAGATGCGCTGAGGTAAATCAGCAGGTCAGGCGGCTGCACCAGGGTTTTTAACGTTTCAAAGAAGTGGTAGTAGTTATCAAAGTCCCGTTTGGTCATCAGCCCCATTTCGTGCAGGTTGGGAGCAAAGATGTTGGCATCTTCATAAATGGTACGGTCCTGTATCACTGTTTCCGTTCCTTTCTGTATTTCCACCAGTTGCTGCAGGCGGCTGTTGAGAAAATAAATTTGCAGGTTAAAGCTCCAGCGGGGCATATCCTCATAAAAATCCATCAGGTAAGGATTATGATCCACGTCCTCAAAGTTGGGAATCCATTTATAATGCTTACTCAGCATTTCGGTCAGCGTGGTTTTGCCGGCACCTATATTTCCTGCTACGGCGATGTGTTTTGGTTTTTTTGTCTTTGCCATGTCTGGAAAAATTCCAAATATTAAATGTCAGCTTCCGGGGTATAGTAAGGTGTTCAAAGTAACCCCTTTTTCGGATTTTATGTTTATCAGCGGGGGCTTTTTTAAAAATAATTCAGCCCCATCGCTTCCCGCACCTGCTCCATAGTGGCCCGGGCGCTGCGGCGGGCTTTTTCCATTCCTTTTTCCATCACTTCCTGCAGGTACCGCTCATCATTGCGGATAGCCTCTGCCTTCTCCCGGATGGGGGCAATAAAGCGCACCATATCTTCAGCCAACTGCTTCTTCATATCTCCATAGCGGATGGTGCATGCATTATATGCTGCATCGTATTTCTGCATTACTTCAGTGCTGCTTACCAACTGCATCAGCAAAAAGAGATTCTGAATATAATCCGGTTTAGCAGCATTGGGAACTGAGGGGCCGGCATCCGTTTTTGCTTTCATCACCTTTTTCCGGATGCTGTCATCATCATCACTCAGGTACAGGGTAGCCATCTGGTTTTCGCTCTTGCTCATTTTTCCCGCACCATCAAGGCTGGGCACTTTTATCAGCTCTTCGCCGTAGTTAAAAGCCTGCGGCTCGGGGAATGTTTCACCATAACGGTGATTGAAGCGATTGGCAAAATTGCGGGCCATTTCCAGGTGCTGCTCCTGGTCTTTGCCTACAGGCACCAGCTCTGCTCTATGCAGGAGGATATCAGCTGCCTGCAAAACAGGATAGGTAAGCAGCCCTGCATTGACATTATCCGGCTGCAGACGCACTTTATCTTTAAAGGTTACTGTTTTTTCCAGCTCTCCTTTATAAGCCAGCATATTGAGATAGAGATACAGCTCCGATGTTTCGTAAATATGGCTCTGGCAGTAAAAAGCCGCTTTGTCCGGATCAAGGCCGCAGGCTATATTTTCAGCCAGCACCCGCTGTATATTTCCTTTCAGTTCTTTGGTATCGGGGTGAGTGGTCAGGGAGTGCAGGTCAGCCACCATGAAGTAACACTCAAACTCATCCTGCATCCGCACATAATTTCTGACGGCGCCGAAATAATTGCCCAGGTGCAAAAAACCGGTGGGGCGTATGCCGCTCATCACTATTTTTTTTGTAGCTGCCATATCCGATGCTGCCGGTTTTGATCCGGGCAGGGCGGCGAAGATAATAAAATCCCGATGGCAGGCTATTGCAAATATGATACCTTCCGTGCCGAATCAGCTATATTTGTAACATGGAAGTAAATGACTCCCTGGTAGATAAACTGGCCCACCTGGCCCGGCTATCTTTTGATGATGCAGAGAAGCAGCAGATCCGCCAGGACCTGCAGCAGATGATTGGCTTTGTAGAAAAGCTGAATGAAGTGGAACTGGGGGGAGTCGAACCCCTGATACACATGGATAACGGGGTAAATGTGCTGCGTGAAGATGAAGTAAAAGGCAGCATCAGCCGCCCGGCGGCATTGCGCAATGCACCTGAACAGGATGGCGAATTTTTTAAAGTTCCTAAAGTAATCAATAAAGCAGGGACATGACAGGCATCATACATCTGGAAAATATCCGCAAGAGCTACTACATGGGCAAAAATGTGCTGGAAGTGCTGAAAGGTGTTTCCCTCGATATTTTTAAAAATGAATATGTGGCGCTGATGGGGCCTTCAGGCTCCGGCAAGAGCACCCTGATGAACATACTCGGATGCCTTGACCCCCCCACCGCCGGCAAGTATGTGCTAAACGGGCAGGATGTGAGCAAGATGGAAGATAACGACCTGGCAGAGGTGAGGAACGAAGAGATCGGGTTTGTATTTCAACAGTTCAATCTCCTGCCGCGCCTTACTGCGCTGGAAAATGTGGCATTGCCATTGGTATATGCCGGCATGAGCAGAAAACAGCGCAACGAAAAAGCATTGCATGTGCTGGACCTGGTTCACCTTTCTGACCGGCACCATCATAAACCCAATGAGCTATCGGGTGGCCAGTGCCAGCGGGTGGCCATTGCCCGTGCACTGGTAAATGATCCTTCGCTTATCCTTGCAGATGAGCCTACCGGCAACCTGGATACCAAAACTTCTTACGAAATCATGGATATATTCGGGCATATACACAGCAATGGCAATACGGTAGTGCTGGTGACGCATGAAGAAGATATTGCCAACCATGCCCTGCGGATAGTAAGGCTGCGTGACGGTGTGATAGAAAGCGATAAAAGGAAAGAGCCGGCTGCCCCTTTAAGCCAATAACTTCTCCATATGGCAATGAAAATCTATACCCGCACCGGCGATAAAGGCACCACCGCCCTGATAGGTGGCACACGGGTGGCCAAAAGCCATTGGCGCATAGAAGCCTACGGCACCGTAGATGAGCTTAACTCCTATATTGGCCTCTGTGGCGATTTGCTCCCGGATGAAAACGGGAAGAAAATGCTGCAGGAAATACAGGACAGGCTGTTTACCACCGGCTCCACGCTGGCCTGCGATCCGGAAAAAGAGACCCGGATGAAAATCCCTGATTTGCACCCGGCCGATATTACACTACTGGAAACAGAAATAGACCGGATGAATGAAGTGTTGCCGGTAATGAAGAGCTTTATTTTACCGGGAGGCCATCCCGTTGTTTCCCACCTCCATATAGCCCGTTGTATTTGCCGCCGGGCAGAGCGGTGTGTGGTGCGCCTGCACGAAGAGCAGGAAGAGGTGGCGCCCATTATTTCACAATATCTCAACCGCCTCAGCGATTATCTTTTTGTACTGGCCAGGTATGCAGGCCATTTGCTGCAGGCAGCAGAAATACCCTGGCGACCAAGGACAGCATAATTTTTTAGCGGGAAAATAAATCAGCGGGATACCTGGAATTTGCCGGTGTCTATTACTTTACCGGCAGCATCTGTAAGATAAAAGATGTACATGCCCCGGTTATACTCCGCCAGTTGCACGGTATTCTTTTCCGTCAGGCTTTGGGTCTCATACATTTTTTTTCCAAGGAAGCTGTAAATAGAAAGGGTCATGCCTTTTTGCTGATGCCCCTGCAGGTCGAAAATAATGTAGGAATTAGCCGGGTTGGGATAAAATTTTACCACCTTTCCCTGGTTATCATTACCGGGGACGGAGTTGCCAGCAGCCTGCGCTTGTAAAGAGGTGAGGGCAATAAAGGAGATTATAAGTAAAATTTTATTCAACGAATCGAAGTTACATTTATTATGGCAATAATAGCACGTTTTCAGGCTCCGGCCAAAGTAGTTTTACTCTAATTTGAATAAATTATAAACCAGCCACTTACGTAGTTTTACGATTTTGATTTAACAGTATTTTAAATCATCCCGCCCAGCACTTCATGAATTGCCTGGAAATCGGGCACGTCGCCGGCATTTTCCAGCACTTCCGCATAGCGGACTATCCCTTCCCTGTCAATAAGGAAAGCCGCCCTTTTGGAAACGCCTTTCATATCCAGTATCCAGTCATGATAAATGCATCCGTAGGCAGTTGAAGCTTCTTTATTAAAATCGCTCAAAAGCTGAAAATTGAACTGCTGCTCTGCTTTGAAACGGGCAAGGGTAAAGACAGAATCAACCGATATGCCCAGCACTACCGCATCTGTATCGTTATACAGCACATAATTATCCCGGACGCCGCACAGCTCTTTTGTACATACGCTGGTAAATGCCTGCGGGAAGAATAGCAGCAATACATTTTTTCCCCGCAGGGAAGCAAGCTCTGTTTTTTGCTTATCGGTATTATAAAGTGCGAAGCCGGGAGCCGGCTGGCCAACGGAGATAGCTGTCATCTTTTTTTTGATAAAAATAGGCATAGCCATTCAAAAACGCGGACAGCGAACGGCATTGAGGCTGGAATTATTCCTGTCGGTAAACCCGATAAAGGACAGCGATACCTCATACCCGCCACGGCCAAGCGTAGCCGGCTTTAGCCTGGACACATTGGCATCGTAGCTGAAGGCAAAAGAAAAGCCGGAGTAATCAACTTTTATCACCGGGATAAACGCATCGCTGAGGCGCATATACACGCCACCGTGTAACACACAGATAGGATTATCCGTTTCCGGCCCTATTTTCATACCATACATACCACCGATGATAGTCTCCTGGTATTTTTCCTGCCGGGAATGGTCGCCCTGCAGCGTGATGTATGAAAATTCATTGATACCAAAACGTATGCCTGCTGATGCCACCCATTTGGGATTTAATTTCACAGCAGGATCCCGGAAAAAAGTGTTTTTGGGTTTTGTAAAATGATGATACGCCACCCCCAGGTAATAATTGTCTTCCGGATCATCCCCCATGCCTGAATTAAAGCTCATGCCCACACTGCCATCTAAATAAGTATAGCCTGGCTGCACATTTGGCTCACTGCCGGGGCCGCCGCCATCGGTTATCATTTTGCTCTGGTCAAAATGCCGGTTGACCACACCTCCCATAAAGCCGAGCGACAGGTAACGGTTTTGTTCCTGGCTGAGCGATTTATGGTAATTGAGCACCGGCTGAAAGCTTATTTGTGTCAGTGATGCGGTGCCAGCCTTATCAAACAGCGCCTGTGCGCCAATAGTCATAAAATCATCCATCTTGCCCACGGGCAATTTGTACTCACCATTCAGCGATACGGTTTTGTACCCGTCCGTCACGCTGCGCCACTGATCACGGTATACAGCCTGTACCCGGTAGTCACCGGTGAAGATACCTGCCAGCGCCGGATTGCGTAATACAGGCGTTTCAAAAAACTGGGAGAAATGAATATCCTGTGCACCGGCCATAAGCGGCAGCAGCAAAACCAGGAATATGCATTTCTTCAATATTGTTCTCATAACGGGTCGTTATCGCAGCAGGGTAATGTTTCCCTGCACAGGTATTACTTCATTGTTTTCGCAAATGATTTCCATCCGGTACACATACACATCAGCGCTGGCCTTCTGCCCTTTGTACATACCATTCCATCCTGCCGCCGGGTCATTTACAGCAAAGTCCTTTTTATCAAATACCATCTCTCCCCACCTGTTGAAAATGACCAGCGATTTAATTCTTATCAGCCCTGTTCCTTTGGGATAGAATACTTCATTTACCCCATCTCCATTTGGAGAAAATGTGTTAGGTATAGTAAAGTTTCTATCATTACAAACAACTACTACTGTTATCTCCCCTTCATTACGGCATCCCCATACGTCAGTTACCTGCACTTTATACTTGTTTGTCGCCTGTGGATTGGCATAAGGCTGGGGGCAGTCGAAGCAGTTTAACCGGTATTGCGGTGTCCAGTGATAAGTTATCACCCTG
>DAOLFO010000307.1:0-4009 GCA_035326305.1 Chitinophagaceae bacterium | reverse complement strand
CATCCGCTTCCTGCTTTCAGTCGCTTGTCATGCCGACGAAGGAGGCATCTGAGAGACTGGCATAGCGAATTACGATTTAAGATTTACGAACAACGTACCGGCTGTGGTCTGTTGACCGTTGTCTGTTGGCCGCCCCCGATTCACGATTGACGATTTGCGTTTTTGCCTCCGGTATATACTAAAAGCTGATAACTCACGGCTAATAGCTTTTAGCACTTATTTGTTTTATTATTTGCCATTCGGATTTCTACAAAAAATAACCGCCAGGCTTTTGCTGAGTACGCAACGGATTCAGTAAGCTGAAGCTTTTTTTAACAGCACTGCACGTTATTATTAATTAACTTCAATGGCTATGAATAAGCAGCTTGTCACCCGCTTACTGGGATTGCTGGCATTCCTGTTGCCGGTGCAGCCCGCCCTGCAGGCGCAAATGACCTGGGGGCCGCAGGCCGGTATCAATTTTTCCACCCTCGCTATTAAGTCAGATGATTACCAAACCCGCTACCGGCCGGGGTTTTATGCAGGAGCCTATGCCAGGTCAGCTATATCTGCTGTTTTTTCCATACAGGCAGAGCTAAACTATGCAGCAGAAGGCGCAGGCACCCGCGGAACGGCCGGCTCCAATGAAAAAGGGCATATTATCATCAACCAGCTTCAGTTGCCCGTGCTGCTGCAGTTAAACACGCCGGGAGGCTTTTATTTTGAAGCGGGGCCTCAATTGAATTACCTGCTTTCATTCCGGGAAACATGGCAGGGTGAAACTGCAGACAGGCGGGACCAGAATAAAAAAACAGAATTCCGCATACCTGCAGGGATTGGCTATCACTTTAACCGGGGGCTGAAAGGATGGAGCCTGCGCACACGCTTTTCTTTCAGCCTCTCCCCGCTTAATAAATCAGCCGCTATCCCGGGGCAGGAGGTTCGCTCCCTTGCAGGAAGCATCGGGTTGCTGTATAACCTGTCACAGAATAAATAAGCTTATGTCATCCCCCCTTCTTTCAAAAGTATGGCGCATACGCGGAGCCGCTCAGCCCCTGATACCAGGAGCCCTGTTGCTAAAAGGAGGAATGCTTTCCTTTATCACGGATGAAGGCGTAAAGTTTAGCATACCTGTACACAACCTGCGCAGGATAAAATGGCCCTGGCTGCGGTGGGGCCTGGGCTTTGATGCGGAGATTAATGGGGAAACCTTTAAGTTCTCCTTTGCAAAACCCAATGCCTCTGCCCCGGAGATTGACATTCTTCCCGGTGAACCTTACCCGCGGGTGGTATTTGCCCGGCAATGGATGGATGATATTTCTTCACTCAGGGATATAAAAAAAGATAAAGCCGCGGCCCGGATGTGGAAAGAGCAATTGAATAAACTGCTGGGTTTATGATATAAAATTTTATTCTCTTTTGAGTTATTTAATGCTCTTATCAAACTATGCAGGCCTGGCAGTTGTATAACACCAGCCGAAAAAGTACGTGGCCTTTTATTTCACCCGCTTCATCGGGAAGGTTTGCCTTTCTTCCTTTCCGTTTATTATACCAGAAATTTCCGCTACTAATGAATCCGCTCCAATTTTTGTGTATGTAATGATTTGCGGAAAATCGTGTTGCAGGTTTTCAAAAACCAATTGCGTTTCTGAAATTGTTTTGCCCGCAAAGCGAACAGGCAGCCCGTTATTCTCGTCTTTGACGGCCGGAATATAAAATAACCCGTCCTGCTCCTGCACCAGGCGTATGGTTTCAAAAATTACGGTATCTTTTTCATTGACCGTATAGCTTTTGCCTGCATATTCATTGTCCTTTGATTTGCTCCAGGTTTCATACACACTCCCTTCCGGCGTCTTATTTTCCCAGGTTCCTGCAAGCCATTCTGAATTTTCAATATTATTTCCTGATTTTGCAGAGCAGGCGTAAAAAAGGATTACGCCTGCAATTGCAATAAATAAATATGTTTTTGTTTGCATTGCATTAATGGATTGAGTGAACTGCCATTTTGTTTCCTTCGGTATCAATAAACATCCCGAAATATCCCATTTCAGGGCTGATTTGCGTTTTGGGAACAATCACCGTTCCATTGTTATGTTGCACTTTATCCAAAACAGTTTGCAAATCGTTGCCGCCGTTAAGGTAAGCGACAACCCCGTCTGTTGAAGGTTTGTAATCTTCGCCCTGAACGATTGCTCCCGATACGTTTGTTCCGTCAGTAGGGAACAGGCCCATTTTTGTGCCGAACATTTCAACTTCCTTTACTTCTGTACCAAGAATGGCTTTGTAGAATGATACTACCCTGCTGAAATCCGCAGCAGGAATTTCAAACCAATTAATTACATTTTCCATTGTCAACTTGTTTTAAATTAGGCCTCAAAATTGCAATGGGTTTCAATCGAAAAATTGTAAAATTGCGACAAAGCTAATCTGCAATAAAAAAGGATGTCATTTTTAAACTGCTTCCGTAAAATTCTTTTGGAGTAAACCCTGTTAACTCTTTGAAATCTTTGATAAAATGAGCCTGGTCGTAATACTCATTTTCGTAAGCCAGGGCAGTAAGACTTGTAAATTTTTTGCTCAGCAACATTTTAAGCGTTGTTTGTAAACGTATGGTTTTTGAAAGCTGTTTGGGGCTCAGGCCAATGGCCGACGAAAATTTACGTTCCAACTGCCTGCGGTTGATGTTCGTTTGCCTGGAAAGTTCATCAATGCTTAGCTGCCCGTTAGCCGTCAGAATAGTTTCAACGGTTGATTTTACAATGCGGTCAACGGTTTTGACATCAGTCAGCCGGTTTAATAAAAATGTTTCAACAAAATTTATTCTTTCCGGCGCTGAGCGGGCATTTAAAACCTGCTGTTCTATCTCCTGCCCGTCTTTTCCAAACAGCTTTTCTAATGAAACGGCTGTGTTTTCCATTTCTTTTATCGGAAGGGTTGCAAAAGGTAGAAATCCGTTCGGATGAAAACGAACGGAAAAAATGCCTGTCCCGCCTGTTGGTTCTATTTCAAGCGGCCTTGTCAGTTGGCCGATAACAAAGCATCTTGGCTGAATAATACTGTCCCCGTTTTCTATATACTGCCTGTACAAATCGCCATAGTGGAAAATCATTTCCATACAGCCGTCAGAAACAATAGTTTGTTTTTCAGGTGTTTCTTCCCCGGGGCTTTCCAATGTCCAGTAGCATTTGACAAGTGTCGCTAAGTTCTGGCCGGGTTCAAATGTTTGGTAGTTCATTGCTGCTTTAAATCGTGAGAGGGTCTGAGGTTCGGTTTCGGCTGACCGCTAATGGTTTAAATTTTTAGTTTATCAAAAGGTTGAATTTAAAACATTGGTCAATTGGCATTACAAGCAACACATAAATTTATACTATCAGGCACTATCATACAAGAAAATCGGCTATCGGCAGTTCGCTAATTCTGTATACTGTATGCTCCTTCCCAGCTTCTTTTGGCACAGCCTGTCACCCTGGCCCGCATCTCCGCAGGCCTTCAATAAAAAAAAGAGACCCCCTGAAGAATCAGGAGGTCGTAAAAGTATAGCCATGAAAAACAAAACTCTTTGCTTGCGCATAGAGCCTGGTCTAAAGCTAAGAAATTATTTTTTCTTCTCGTATTTCTTCTTGAATTTATCAATACGTCCTGCAGTATCCACCAGCACATTTTTGCCGGTAAAGAAGGGGTGAGAAGTATTAGAAATCTCAAGTTTCAGCAGCGGGTATTCATTTCCGTCTTCCCACTGGATGGTTTCTTTAGAAGCTGCCGTAGAGCGGCTCAGAAAACTGTGCCCGTTGCTCATGTCTTTGAAAACAACCAGGCGATAGCTTTCAGGATGGAGACCTTTTTTCATAATTTAATGATTTACAAGGTTGTACGGATTTTGCCGTACAGTTGGGTTTAAAATTTAAGTGGGCAAAGGTAGCGCCGTATGCGGGTTTTACCAAATCAAATTTCAGCAGATGCCGGCAGCCGGCCCAGCGCTGTCAGCCGGTTATTTTCCTTTTGCCAGGCGGCTGCGTGATGGCCGTTTGTA
>DAOLFO010000306.1:0-4016 GCA_035326305.1 Chitinophagaceae bacterium | reverse complement strand
TGCTTCCCACCACGACCGGTACAAATTCGAATATCGTTGGCAACAAGCGGCGCCACCATGCTTCATAATGTTTTTTCATACGGGCGGCTAGTTCCGGATGAACTGCAGCTACATCCTTTTCCTGTCCGGGGTCACTGCTGATATCATACAGCTCATTCTGTCCTACCAGCCGCCAACTGTTCCATACCACACAACTGAAATATTTTTCCGGCTTTTCTTTGCCGGTGTACTGCACTACAAACATACGGTCCTTTAATTTATACCCTGGCTTGCGCAGCAATCCTGCCAGGCTGGTACCATCAAAGCGTTGCTTTTTATTTTTTTTAAACCCCAGCAGGTCAATGAAAGTGGGAAGCAGATCCTGTATCATGGTTGCTTCGGTTACAGTACGGGGTACACCAAAGCCCCCTCCCGGCCAGCGTATAAAACAAGCCGCCCGGTGACCGCCATCATACACGCTTGTTTTTTCTCCGCGCATACCGGCATTAAATACTTTTACGCCGGCAGTACCGCCGTTATCATTCATAAAAATGACGATGGTATTCTCTTTTAATCCCGTACGCTGCAGCCACTGGTCCAGCCGCTGCATATTCTGATCGATATTGGCGATCATACCGAAAAAATTAGCTGCATTTTCATCCGGTACTTTATCCCGGTACAGGGCAGCATCTACTGCCGGAGCATGAAATGGCCCGTGCGGGGCATTCAGTGCGATATAAGTAAAGAGCGGCATCCCCTTATCCTTTTCGGTCTCCATCCAGTTCATTGCCTCATCAAACCAGAGATCCGAGCAGTACTTGCCAGAATACTTCGTATCAAGGCTGTCCATGTACCGGGTTTTATAATAATCATTATCATACTCCGTTTCAGAAAGCAGGCCCCAGCCCTTTGTCCAGATGCTTTTATCAAACCCCCGGTCCATAGGACGATCGGGGTAGCTGTCTCCCAGATGCCACTTGCCAAATATTCCGGTACGGTACCCGTTGACCCGGAATATTTCAGGCATTATAGCTACATCACGGCGCATTAATCCCCTTCCGGTAAGCACGGTGCTGGCCTTATTGTTCATGGCGTCCAGTCCTGACATAAGCTGGCCTCTTGTAGGCGTGCACAAAGGCGCCACATGGAAATTGCTGAAGCGGATACTTTCATTATGGAGCTGATCCAGCGCCGGCGTTTTTAAAACAGGGTTACCGTGAATGGAAAAATCACCGTATCCCTGATCGTCGGACAAAACGATAATAACATGCGGACGCCTCCCCTTCTGTCCGTAGCACACAGCAAAAACAGCCAAAAAAATCGGGATAAACAGCAGCTTCTTCATAGTAAAAAATAACAGGTGATTATAAGTTTACGTCTTCAAAAGAGAATTGATGATCCTCCTCCGTTTTATACTGGCCGGTAAAAGGAGAGTAGCTTTTAACGGTTATTCTCCGCCCGTCCGGATCAATTGTAATGATCCGTAAAAAGCCGTTTCCTCCTTTCACCGCATTGGTAACGCCATACTGGTAGTTGGAAAGCATCTGGTATACTTTATTACCATGCACACCGCTACTCACCAGCTTTCCTGTTCCGTCGTTTAACACATGGCCATTAAATACAAAAACAATATTGGCATGGCGGCTCACCAGCTTATCCCACATTTGCTCTCCGTCATTCACGGCTCCCGCCACGCCGGTCTTACCGATGCCGTAATGCTGCGGCAACCACTTGTGCTGCCTTGTTTCGCTCATGCGCGATTCATCAGAATACATGTAAGCATGCGTTTGTATAATGACTTTGTGTGCCGGATGCGCAGCAATAATTTTTCCGGCCCAGTTCAGCACCGTATCCCTGGGACCAAACTCTAACGATATCACAAGCCAGCTGTAACCACCGGCTTTAAACTGGTGCCAGGTGTTATCCATACTGCCGTTCTCAAACGCTCCTCCAAAAGAGCTGAACCGGCTGTACTTACTGTAGGGCAGGTATTTATTCATCAGATTTGTGTTGCGGGCATCGGCACTGCCATTCGTTCCCATATCATGATTACCCATGACAAAACTGTACGGCACTTTTCCATCCATATGCCCGAAAGCTTTTACAGCCTGGTGCCACTGGCTGTCCACATTATTGTTAGTGATATCTCCGAGGTGCAGCACAAAAGCGATGCTATCTTTTTTAGCGGCGATCCATTTTGTTTGCGCCTCAAATATTTCCGGATGATGCTGGGTATACCCCTGAGTATCCGGCAACAGCACCAGGGTAAAAGATGGTTTATTTTGATTCCGGCTAAAGGAGGCAATGAGCATAACAAGAATGCCCATCGCCATTAGCCGGTTGCCTGCATGTTTTATCATTTTCTGCTTTATTTATGCTCATTCGCCGGCGGCTTGTCCGAATAGACAATATAGTCGGACGGTTTCAGCTCATAGCCTGCCGGTATGTTCTTCGCTACTATGCGAACCCGGTGCTTAGTGTTGGGTAGCTCATACTTCCACGCAATCTCCAGCCTCCTGGTAGTAAATTCTGTAGGGAATTTATACGTACCCAGTTCCTGATCATCCACATAGATCGCAGCCTCCAGCACTGCCTCCGGTAAGTTTCTTTCCTTTTTAACCGCTTTTCCCCGCAGCACAAAGCCGGTGCCTTCAAATTCAAAACTATGTTCTTTTGTTATAGCAGTGTCATACTCCACTTTGGTAACGGGGTACATGTTTTCAAAGGCCTTTTCAAAGCGTACCGCAGCCGGCGCCTGCACATTAATAGTCACTTCATTTTCTCCTACTGTGCCGCCATTTCGTTTAACTGTTTCAAGTGCATGTTTCAGGCCTACTTCATATACTTTATTTAAAGACATGGTAGTATATTTGAAATCCATATCTTCTATATCTTTCAGTCCCATCTTCCAGTAGTCTGGTATCTTGCTATAGCCCATCATGGTTCCCAGTATACCTCCGGCAGAAGATGGATTGCAATCCGAGTCCTGCCCGGCACGTGTGGCAATTTCCAGTGTTTTACCATAGTCGCCATCCCCGTACAGAAGCCCTAACAGGATATAGGCGGCATTAATGCTGGCATCAATATTAAAGGCAAGAAATACACCATCAGGGCAATTCCGGTCATCCGCCCATTTTTTCTGCAACTCAAACCAGGCTTGTTTCCAGTCATCAGGATACTGCTTGTGCCATTTGATGACATCTGCCATGCACTGGTAAAATAAGCTTTGCGAAGGGATCGTTTTTAATGCTTCATTTACGATAAAATGAATATCATCAGAAACAAAAGCCAGTGCATACATCGCCCCTACATATACACCGCCATACCATCCGTCACCATAATTCATAATATGCCCTACTTTATCGCTAATCTCAGAAGCAGCATTAGGCATGCCGGGGCTCATCAGTCCGGCATAATCGGCCTCGATCTGGTAATCAATATCATCAGCATGCGGATTGTTGCGCCAGTGCCCTGATTCAGGAGCTTTAATCCCATTGAGAATATTATACCGGGCTGCCTGGTTAGCATGCCATAGCTTATATGCTGCATGAGCAAAAGCGTGTGCAAACGAATCCACCGGCGCATCATAGCCCAGCCTTTCTATTACATCTACAAAAGTCAGATCCATGTACACATCATCATACAGCCCCGGAATTTCCTCCATCGTTTTTTTAAGATAGCCATCATACCATACAATAGGCTGATAATCCTGTATGAAAGTACCATTGTACCTGAACTCAGTAGGCCCGCCATACGTCACACCGATAGTCTGACCAGCCCAGCCGCCACGTATCTTATCCCGCAGCTGTTCGATCGTCAGTGTTTTCTTCTCCGGCAGCGTTCCCCCGGACGATCCTGCCTTTTCTTCTTTACATGACCACCCTGCTATCAGCATACAGCCCAGCAGCAAAAAGTTGATTCTTCTCATATCGGTTGTTTTAATGTTCAAAAGAATTATTGGGTAATACTTATATAATCCGGATTGGCAGGCATGCTGGCCGCACCTACTTTCTTCTGCCAGCGATGCAGTTTTCGCG
>DAOLFO010000012.1:0-21663 GCA_035326305.1 Chitinophagaceae bacterium | reverse complement strand
AAAAATATCCGATTAAAGAGATGCAGGACAATGTATCGGCGGGAAAATTGGTGGAGGCTCTTCAAAAAGGAAAACGTCAGTCTGTGACGCTGGAAATTGGTGGCGCCACCGAAAAAATATGGGTGGAAGCGGCACCGCAATTCAAGACGATCAATATGTATGCGGTGAGCGGTGAACGGCTGCGCATGGACCAGGTTCGGGAGCGGATGGTGGGTAAGGATCAGTCCGTGTCTGTTAGTGAGTCTGAGAAGCAGTCACAACAGCGGGGACATAAAAACAGCACAACATGCGAAGGCGATGGGAACGATATGCCTGCAAGAGAAAAGAAATCGAAGCGAAAGGGGCAAGGGTTGAGTTAGTGATAGCCAATTGACAGATAGCATTGAATGCGTAGAAATTTGTTGTGTTCGTATTGAATAGTGTAAAATGATTTGGTGATGCAGGAGCAATTGGAACAAACAGAGCTTGGACGACGGCTTTCTTCCTTTATGGAGAAAGTGCGTGACGATGTCCGTATCAATGCGATTCATATTAGCATGTATACGGCACTGGTGCATTATTGCCGGGAGAAACAATACCGGCACCCGGTATCTGTCTTCAGTCATGAGTTGATGCCGCTTTGCAAGATCTCGGGCTCCGCTACTTACCATCGGTCCATCCGGGAGTTGCATGAGTATGGTTATATCCGGTACGTGCCTTCTTATAATCATTTTTTGGGAAGCCTGGTGTATTTGAAAACTTAGTTTTTGTGAAGTATTTGAATTGAGGTGTATGGCTATTGAAATTATTACGAAGGAAGATTTGGAACAATTCCGACTTAGATTGCTGGATGATATCAAGGAGTTAATTTCTAAACAAGATACTGCGGAGCCAAAGAAATGGCTCCGCAGTCATGAAGTAAAGGCATTGTTAAAGATATCGACCGGCACATTGCAAAACCTGGCTATCAGTGGCCAGTTAAAACCGGCCAAGATAGGCGGGATCAACTTTTATCGTTATGAAGAACTTGAATGCTTGTTGAATGCCCGGAGCAATCTGAAACTGCCTTAAGCAATAAAAGCTATTGCAATGCTTCTTCTATGCTCGAGGCAATCAGTGTGTCGTCGATTTCTTCCAGATAGGCGTTGGTCTGCATTTCGGTTTCGTGACCCATAGCTTCTTTGATGATGGCGATATCCACTTTTTTATTGCGCAGGCTGGTGGCAAATGAATGACGTAGGGTATAGGAGGTAATATGTTTAGGTGATTCAATCATTTCCTCCATTGTTCCCAGATCTTCGTTAAAATCTTTCAGCGCACTATCAATGCGGGTGTCGATTTGGCGGGCTGTCTTATGTTTGGCCAGGAGAATAGGAAATACATAGTCCGCATCACTTTGTAATGGATAATCCGCAAAAATTTCCACTACTTTCTGCGCTTTGGGGTGTAGGGCAAAATCGTAGTTCCGTTTATTCTTAGAACGTTTGTAACAGATATTACCCCTATGTATGTTCAGTTTCTTTTTCAATTTCGCCATGTCTGTAAAGTTGATACCCCGGCTATAATAACTGAAAATGCAATATTGCTGTGACCGGAATAATCTGGAGTCTGTATCGAACTGTATTTCTTCGATCTTTTTGATGTAATCAAAGGGTATTGCCCGCTTCTTGGTTTTGATGCGTTTATACGGTTTAAAACCAATATGGAATTTGGGGTGATGTTTTTCCGGGCAGTGTTTTTCCTTTATTGCGATATTCCACAGCCGGTAAAGAGTCCGCAGATAAATACTCTTCGTGCTTTCCGACTTCAAACTGTTAATAAAGGATTCATACTGCTTAAAATCCTTTTCGGTAAAGGCGGTGAATCGCTTATCTACATTTTTTAGCAGTTTACTAATCGTGGCTTTACTAGAGGTAAAAACATCGGCGTATCCGGTTCTGCCCTGGCTTTCCATATCGGCGATCACCTCATCATAAAATTCCAGTATCTTTTTGTGGCTGGCCGGAGCCTGTTTCTTGGACACTCTTTGTTTTAACTCGGCCATCGTCAGCGATTCGCCGTTTTTTTCAGCCAGCCGGATTTCGAAATCAGCATCGTCGGTCAGGGATGAGATTTTTTTCAGGACAGCCTTGTATTTGGAGTGGGAGGGCAATGGCAGGTTGTTTTTGGCATCCCATGTTTCTGGGTTGGCACTAAACCCGGTACTGAGGTATTTGACGTCCTTATAATGAGTGAACCGCATTTGGATGGCAAACTGATCATTCTTCAATTTACTATAGGTCCACAGGATGGCTTCAATGATCACTTGCATAGGGTGCAATTTTTTGTGACGATTTGGGTTTACTAAAACTGAACTAAAACTAAAGTTTGATATTTATTGATATTCGATGAAAAACATGCAAGCTCAAAATTGGCTACAGAACTGTATTTCAGCGAATTCAAATATACTTTACTAAAACTAAATATTGTGTTAGGATTGCATGGCATGCAAGAGGTCACCGGTTCGACTCCGGTATTCTCCACTTGAGCCTGTCCGTATTGTGACAGGTTTTTTTATTGCTGCACCAATATTTTTTCACCGTCTGCTTATATGTTCTTATTTATATTTAGGGGGAGGATATTTACTAATACCTTTTCTCTTTCAGGAGGTTTCGGTAGTTTTTATGGATGAGGCCCGTATGATGCCATGCATAGCAATCAGTTGTATATTAAAAACAGGGTGGTTCGTTACTGCTTTTGAGACATAAATTGCAGCGGAGTATATACTTCTCCGCTGATCAGATTGTCCACTGGTCATGCACTATCCCGACAAGGTAGGTGCTGTTCTTCTCTGTTTGAAAGACCAGCCGGAGCGTTACCCAGTCCATGCCCTCATATTTAGGATCAAATCCCGGGAAATAAAATTCAACAAAATCACAGCCGGGATATACTTCTTTCAGGTTGTTTAGCGAGTTGCCGCTGCCCAGGAACTGGTTGACGGCTTTCTTCTCCGCCTTCAGGAAATCTTTATCATATACAAACCTGTCGAAGTAAAACTGTATACCGGCTTCTATCGGATCACCGCTGCCATCATACACCCCCCAGTTTATTTTTTCCGGCAGTTGATCCGGATTGCGCAGCTCTGCTGCTTTCAGTATTTTATGCCCGGCAACGTCAATATAACCATAGGGAGAGAAGCGGACACCTTTGGCAGGGTGCACTTGTGCGGCAAGCTGTGCAAAGTTTTTATTTTTCAGCCACTGCAGGATAGTGGTGGCCTGCCTCATCAGCAGGCTGTCTTTTTTGGCAGCAGCGATGCTGTCAGCAGCAGGCGGTGGCGCAGGCTCCGGGGCAGCGGCGCTGTCTTGCCCCGTCCCTTCTGTTTTTGTTTTATTGTCGCCGCAGGCACCCAGGATGAGCAGGAGAGAAAAAATAAGAACGAATGTTTTCTTCATCTTCTTTGCTTTTATGATTTTTTATTTAACAAATGAAAAGCCGTCCCCGTCAAAAAGCCCTTTATCACTAAGTTTCAGGTGAGGTATCACCAGCAGGGCCATAAAGGAAAGTGTCATAAACGGTGCCGACAGGGTACTGCCCATTTCTTTAGCCATCCGGTCAATGGCGGTATATGCTGACGCTACCTGATAGCCATCGGCATTGCTCATCAGGCCGGCTACCGGCAGCGCTATTATTTTTTCTTCCGCTCCATTTACGGCGCTGATGCCGCCCTGCTGCTGTATTACCAGGTTTACTGCCCGGCAGATGTTTTCATCATCGGTGCCCACTGCCACTATGTTGTGGCTGTCATGTGCCACTGAAGAGGCCAGCGCTCCCTGCCGGATGCCTGTATTTTTAATAAATGCTTTTGCAACCGGCGCATCGTGGTAGCGGTTTACCACCACTATTTTAAGTATGTCTCTGTCCGTATCGCTTACCCAGCAACCGTTTTCTATCTTTCCTTTTTCAAAAATTTTATTGGTGATCAGTTGTCCGTCGAGCGCCTCTATCACGGGTATTACCAGCGGATCATGATGGCTGCTGAATGGGGGCTGCACATCAGTAGCGCTGATCTGAAAATCATCCGGCTTTTTTTCAGTGCAGGAAAAGTTGTTGATTAAACCTGCAGGCGCTGTTTGTATCAGCGACCGGCCTTTTTCCGCTACCAGTTGCCCATTGATATAGGTTTGAAGTATTTCAAAATCTTTTAAATCTTTTGCTATGATAAAGTCTGCATGATCCCCTTCCCGCAGCAGGCCGGTATCGAGCTTATAATGAAGCACCGGGTTGAGGCAGGCGGCTTTTAGTATGTTGAACAAAGGAATTTCTTTAGCAACCGCCCTGGCACAGAGCTGGTTGATATGCCCGGCCACCAGGCTGTCGGGGTGCTTGTCGTCGCTGCAAAAAAGAATATTGTCTGAATGGTCGTGCAATAAATGGGCAAGGGCTTCAAAATTTTTAGCAGCGCTGCCTTCTCTTATAATGATTTTCATCCCGTGCCGCAGCTTATCCAGCGCTTCCTCAGCCGTAAAGCATTCATGATCGGTGGAGATGCCTGCTGCAATATACCTTCTTGCTTCTTCTCCGCGCAGGCCCGGTGCATGCCCATCCACCGGTTTGCCGCACTGGTGCGCCGCCCTGATTTTTTTCCATACTTCTTCGTCCCCGTGCAGCACGCCGGGAAAGTTCATCATTTCACTCAGGTAGCGGATGTCTTCCCGCTGCAGCAGCAATGCTGTTGCTTCTGCAGAGATAGCAGCACCTGCTGTTTCAAAGCTGGTGGCCGGTACGCAACTGGGAGCGCCAAAGCTGAATTTAAACGGGACCGTCTTCCCGTTTTCGATCATGTACTCCACCCCCGCGATGCCGCATACATTCGCTATTTCATGCGGATCGCTTACTGTGCCTATGGTGCCATGCACCACGGCCAGCCGGGCAAACTCAGAAGGGACAAGCATAGAACTTTCAATATGTACATGGCTGTCTGTAAAGCCGGGAAGGATATACTGCTCCGGCACCTCATCCTGCTCCGCAGGGATGATGGATGTTATTTTTCCTTCTTCTGTATGGATGATGGCAGGGTAAATGCGCTGCTGATGAATATCAACCAAATGACCGGAAACGGAGAAAGGCATCATAGGGCTAATATACTTTAAAATGAAAGTATATCAGCTAAGTTGACAGTTTTTGCTTCTTGTTTCTTTGGCTTAGGCCACCTGCGCATTGGACAGCTTGCCTTCATTTCCTTCCAGCACCACGCTTTCGGGATCCCAGTTGATTTTTTGCACCCGCTCTTTCATCAGGGCAATGGCTTCTTCCTCAGTGGCAAAGGCGCCGTTGATGTTGACTATATGAGTAGCCAGCTTATCATACCGCCTTGTCATCAGCCATACAAAAATGTGGAGATAGTGTATGCCGTCAAAAATGATGGATTTCTTTGCTGCAAACTGATCTTTCAGCTTCATAAACTCTGCCGGTATATCCGTATAATGGAGACCCGGGCGCAGGTGATGCACGGTGTGGTAGCCATCATTCCAGCAGGTGTGGTTATACTTTGTATTAATGCAGTTGATAGCGCTGGTAAAAGAATCTTCCGGGTTGTTTTTATCAAGAAATGAATGTTGTGTCCAGTTGCCCAGCATCATCACAATACGGGCAAATACAAACGGAATAATAAATACCCATAGCGTGGCATGCAGGTTGACAAAGCACATGCCAATGCAAAAAAGGTAAAAAGATATTTCACCATATGTAAGGCGCATGTACAGCTTCTTCCTTTTCCGGTTGAACAAATACATAAACGTATCCCGGAAGCCGAGAAGTAAAAAGCGTCCTACATAGCGGAAGAAATCCCAGATACTGTCACGGCGGTAAGCCATGGTGCTGCTGGCATCATCGGGCATGTTATTTTCCACATGGTGCATAGCCATATGATGTACAAAATAAGTTTCCGGCGTATGGCCAAAAAACGGGCATACCACCCAAATGACCCAATGGTACATCCAGTTATATTTTTTCTTAAACAGCTTGCGGTGGCTGATGCAATGCAGCATGAGGCCAAAGCGGCCTTTAAAATACAATTGCGCTACATAGAAATAAGGTATGTAAAGCAGCCACCAGTACCAGCCCTGCAGCAACGGGGTATAAAGGATAACGGCTGCCGGTATAACGGTAAGGTGAATAGCAGTAAGGAGATAAATAAAAGGTAAATCCCGGGCTTCATTGGTGAACCGCAGCCAGAATCTGTCGTACCAGGTATAGCGTGATTTAGGGATGTATACCGGGTCGGTAAGGGCAGTAAGAGCCTTCATTAATACTCGTTCGTTTTAAAGAGAAATGGTGGCGCAATGATATAGCGCTGGTTTCCAGTCAGCTCCATTGCGACATGCGGTGAAATTACTCCTTTCCCGCCATTTCCGTTGTTTTATTTGCCCGGGGCAATGCTTTAAAAACGAATAAACCGGGATAATCTTACGTGCCGGCTTTGTTTTATTGGTTTAGCTGGTTGTTTCCTTTTTGTACTTTTCTTACCGTGGTGGTGGCGCCGCCTTCCAGGCTCAGGCTTACCGGCTTGTTGGTTTTCCAGCTACCACGGGTAAAATCAGGGATATCCACTGTTCTCGACTTTTTACCTACCGACCTTTCGCTCAGCGCAAATATGCTGCTCCAACTGGCGGCATCATACACATCCTGGTCCAGTGGCAGGCCATTGCGCAGGCAGTCGATCAGGCGCCAGTCCATGATGAAGTCCATACCGCCATGCCCGCCTACTTCCTTGGCTATTTCACCAATATGGTTTACAATCGGCGGTGTATATTTTTTATAGAGGTCATCCAGCTCTTCTTTTTTGATCCAGCGGTGGCCAAAGGCTATTTTTTCCGGCGCCGGATATTTTTGAGCGATGCCCTTTGTACCGCTCAGCAGGTGCAGGCGGGAATAGGGGCGGATGGTGGATACATCATGCTGCAGCATAATGGTTTTTCCTTTGCTGGTGCGGATGATGGTGGTGTTCATATTGCCCCGGTAGGGCTTGTCCACGTAATCATTGAAAAATGAATCTTTGGCAGCCATTTCTTTCGCCATGCTGTTAAGGGTGAAATCGTTGCTGCTCATGCTTACGAGGTGGTCCATTTTGTCGCCACGGTTGATATCCAGGCACTGTGCCACCGGCCCCAGGCCATGCGTGGGATAGAGGTTGCCGTTGTGCTTGTAGTTTTCTTTCAGGCGCCACATATCGGCGTATGCTTTTTTATTAAACAGCCAGTCTTTGCTCAGGTCGTGAATGTAAGCGCCTTCGGCATGCACCAGCTCGCCAAACAGCCCGTTGCGTGCCATATTCAGCGTAAGCAATTCAAAGAAATCATAGCAGCAGTTTTCCAGCATCATGCAGTGCCTCTTTGTTTTCTCTGATGTTTCCACCAGGTCCCAGCACTGATCAATGGTAAGGCCGGCATTTACTTCTGTGGCAGCATGTTTATCATTTTTCATAGCATACAGGCAAATGGGCGCATGCAGGTGCCAGGGAGTGACATTGTATACCAGGTCTATATCATTGCTTTCGCAGAGGGCTTTCCATCCGTCCTCGCCGCTGTATTCCCTTGCTTTGGAGCGGCCTGTTTTTGTAAGGGTGCCCTGCGCTTTGGTCACACGGTCGGGGTATTTATCACAGAGCGCTACTATTTCCACGCCATCAATATAGGCCAGCCGCTCTACAGCGCCGCTGCCCCGCATACCCAGGCCCACGATACCGATGCGCACCGTATCGAGCTTCGGGGCTGCATAGCCACACATATTAAAACGCTGTTTGCGGGCTTCTGTTTCTGCCGAACGTTCCATCTGCTCATCGGTAGCGATAAAGCTGCTGGCAAAGGAAGGGAGGCCGGTGGCGAGGATACCTCCGCCTACGGTAAGGCGGCGAAGAAATTTTCTGCGGTCAGTGCTCATATTATGCAATTATTAGGTCTGCAATATCCTGAAATAATGCATGTGGAAGTGCAGGTTTTGCAATTTGGGCAAACGTTTGCCAGTGAAAAAAGCCTTGCGGCAGTGCTTTTAAGGCCGTTTAGGTTTTTATTTCATTGTAAATACAGGGCTATGCAGGATGGCTCGGGGCTTTGTATTAGAAGCGGGCATTTAGTCATGAAGCAGATCCGGCCTTCTCTCCTTCGTACGCTGTACTGCCTGGTCATATCGCCAGTCATCTATCTTTTTATGATCACCGCTAATCAGCACATCCGGCACCTTCCAGCCGCGAAAGTCAACCGGGCGGGTATATACGGGAGGCGCTAATAGGTTATCCTGGAAGGAATCAAATAAAGCAGAGGTTTCATCATTCAGCACGCCGGGCAGCAGGCGTCCTATCGCATCTGTCAGTACAGCGGCTGCCAGCTCGCCGCCGCTCAGCACATAGTCGCCAATGGATATTTCTTTGGTCACAAAATGCTGCCGGATCCGCTCATCTATACCTTTATAATGACCGCAGATCATCAGCAGGTTTTCTTTTAAGGAAAGTGTATTGGCCGTTTGCTGGTTGAGTGTTTCCCCGTCTGGTGTCAGGTAGATGATCTCATCATATTTCCTTTCGGCAGACAGCGCTTCAATGGCTTTTGTCAGCGGCTCGCACATTATCACCATACCTGCGCCGCCACCGTACTGGTAGTCGTCTACCTGCCCGTATTCATTCACGGCCCATTGCCGGAGCTGGTGTACATGCACTTCCAGCAATCCTTTTTCCTGTGCCCGCTTCATGATGCTGTGCCCCAGCGGGCTTTCCAGCAGCTCAGGCAAAACCGTTAAGATGTCAATACGCATGAGGGCAAAGATAACTGATAAAACAAACTGCCCCTGAAGACTCAGGGGCAGGCAATTGAAACGAAAACCAACGATTCACTTCTCCCTATTCGGGAAGCGAAACATTCTTCTCCTGCAGCCTGCGCTGCAATCCGGCGGCATGTACGGCAAACAGCAGTATCATTATCAATACGCCGACAATGCCGAAAAAGCCTATGAACAGCCCGTAGTCCTCCTTTATGGACAGGGGCTTATATGGGGTCTGTAATTTGGATGGGGTGGCAAACGGAACAGTTTCTACCACTGCCACTGTTTCTGACTTGATATAAGCGAGTATATCTTTGATATGCTCCTCTGTCAGATCCGGGTGGTCGGGCATGGGCACTTTATTAAATTGCTCAAATACGCTGACAGCATCTTTGTCGCCGCTTTTGATCAGTGACTGTGAAGAGCGTACAAACTGTACAATCCAGTCCAGGCTGCGGCGCTCTTCAATACCTGCCAGGGCAGGCCCGGTCATTAATTTATTTACATTATGACAGGCAGCACAGCGTGCCAGGAAAATAGCTTTGCCCTCTCCGGCAGGCGGATCTGCCTTTGCTATTGTAAAATTCAGCAGCAGCAATACTGCAAGCAACTTAGTTTTCATTGTTCAGTCTTTTTATATCTTTTATCAGTTTTTCGGTTTCCTGCTCTTTGGTCATATTATAGTAGCCCCTGATGCGCCCTTTTTTGTCGAGCAGCACAGCGCTTTCGCTATGGATAAAATCTTCGGGGCCACCATCGCCATCGGTAGCTACTATTTTCAGTTCATTCCTGGCATACCGGTACAGTTCTTTTTTATCGCCGGTGAGCAGTTGCCATTTATTATCAGCTATGCCAAAGTGCCGGGCATACCAGTTGAGCTGTGCGGCGCTGTCCCTTTCCGGATCTACGCTGAAAGAAGTCAGCAGCACTTCATCATTATCCATATATGCCTGCTGTATTTTTTTCAGGTTGGCCGTCATGCGCGGGCATACCACCGGGCAATGAGTGAAAAAATAATTGGCCACCACCGTTTTATTTTTCCAGGCAGCCGCTGTGACCGTTTGATGCTGCTGGTTAGTAAAGGAGAAATCCCCGGCACGGAATGTTTCTTCTTTACCATCGACTTCCCTGGTGCCGCCGTATACCGGCAGCGGCTTCCGGTTGCCTTCGTACCAGCTCACCAGCAGGTAGCCGAGAGCAGGCAGGGCAAAGACCAGCAGCATAAACAGCCAGGTGCTTTTATTTCGCTTCATCTTTATCAGTTACTGACACCACCGGCGCCGGGTTATTGATTTCAAAAGGAGGTGCTTTAGGCCCGCTGTTTTTCAAAGAATCTATTATCGGGGGTACATAGGCGATAACAATGATCACCGCCATTGCAATGAGCCAGGGTTTGAACTTATCAAAAATCGGTACTCTTCTTTCATCATGGTAGGCCTCTGCCACCGGCAGGTGCAGCGCTGCGGGCCCCGGCTTTTTCCGGAAAAAAGTTCCGAAGAAAATGACGATAAACAGCATACCCGCAATAAACATGATAATGCCACCCAGCATACCCAGCAGGGTAGTGGGCACCCAGTCGGGACGGTACAGCGGGCTTTCGGGATTCAGGTAAGTCACACCCAGGTTGGTACGGCGTGGCTCACCACGGAGGCCGCCCCAGCTTAATCCGAATGAGAAGATGAGCATGCCGATCATCCACAGGTAGGGAATGATGACATTGATCTTCGGCCACATTATTTTTTTGCCGCTCATGTGCGAATAGCTGTACAGGCTCATGGCCACGATACCGAGGAAAACAGGGCCCGCCACTGTCATGTGAAAGTGACCGGGCAGCCAGGCGGTATTGTGTATCACAGTGTTCAGCGAATAAGAGGCATTGACAATACCGGTAATGCCTCCAAATACAAATAATATCAGCCCGCAAATGAAGTAGGCAAATAAATATTTTTTTTCATCAAAAAACGGCAGGCGCCCCATCCAGTTGAACCATCCTTTGCGGGCTCCGTTCTTACGCCCTGCATACTCCAGCGAAGCGGCAATGGTAAAGGCGGTGATAAAGCTGGGAATAGCTACGCCATAAGTGAGCAGGCCATGAAAGAATTTTATTCCCTGCGCAATGCCTGGGTCAGCATACTGGTGGTGAACACCTACCGGTATGGAGAAAATCAGGAAGAGGAATAAAGCGATACGGCCTGCCAGGTCAGAATATAGTTTGCCACCGGCTACTTTGGGCAGTATGGTGTAGAACATGATATACGCAGGCAGGAGCCAGAAGTATACCAGTGCATGGCCAAAGAACCAGAACAGGGTTTTTGCCAGTGTCACATTCACAGTGGCAGTCCAGCCCAGCGACCAGGGCAGCAGCAGCACCAGCACTTCATAAGCTACGGCAAGGGTACATACAAACCAGATAATAAAATTGATCAGTGTGCCTAATACGGCCAGCGGTGTTTTGGTGGTGGGGTTTTCCTTTTTCCACTGGCGGTACATCCTTGTCCAGGAGAGCAGCGGTATCCATGAGCCAACGATGAGCAATGCTGCACCGAGGTAAAACAGGGGATGCGCTTTCAGCGGCGGATAAAAAGTGTACAGCACCGATGCCTTGCCTGCCAGCATGGCCCAGGCGGCCATCAGTGTACCGGTGATCATGAGGATAAAGCTGAGCCACATTTCCCGGCGGTTGGGCTCTTTTTTAAAATAAAATGCCATAGTGATATGGCCAAATGCCACAGCAAAGAAAGTAGTCAGCACCAGCGCATTGATAACGCCGTGCAGGGTGAGCCCCTGGTAATAATCCAGCTTGGCAAAAGAAGTATCGCGGAGCACACCGGCACGGTAGATGGTCTGCATCAGGCCGTGGTAGATGCCCAGCGTAAGCAGGGCTACGGGAATGGCGAGCTCCAGGTAAATAACTCGTTTGAATGATTTGCTTACTTGCATATAGAAGGAAGTGTAAAGTGATAAATGGATTAGCGGGCTTCGGGATAATTAACAATCACCTTTGCCTGCATATTCTGATGCCCGATGCCGCAGTACTCATGACATACGATAGGGTAAACGCCGGGCTTATCAAATTTTACCGTGGTTTTGTTGATAGCCCCATAAGCAGCCATCATGTTTACATTTTTTTCGGAGATGTTAAACCCATGTGCCACATCTTTGGAGGTGAGAAAGAAATCCACCTCGCTGCCCACCGGTATGTAAATTTCAGAGGGCTGGAACTGCCACATCTGCGCTACGGCAAATACACGGTAGGTGTTTTTATCAATCGTATCAATGCGGGGTGTTTCGTATGCATTGTCATAAGGTATACATTCCGGCACATCGGTTCTGTATTTATCTTTTGCATATAAAAGAGAAAATACAAACAGCGCCATCATAGATGCGGTGATGATAATGACCCTTTTCTCTGTTTTATCAAGAAGTCCCATAGTGATGTTTTTAGCTGCGTTCGATCATTAAGAAATAAATGCCATACCAGAGCGCCAGGCTCATGACCACCAGTAGCACAAAAAATGCAATGGCGCCGGAGGGGAAAAACTTATCGTCTTTTTCTGAAGGTTCCATACGTGTTTCAATTTTATGGGACAAAGCTATTGGCGCCGGCCTGACAGGAATATGACAGTGCACCCTGCCGGCACATGATTTTAATCAGGTTGGCAGGGGCGGCGTGTCATAAACAGGTGAGCAGGGGCAGGTTATTTTTGCCCCGTCAGCACTCATTATGCAAAATGAAAAGGAAATAAAAACTACCGGCGACCGGCTGGTGTCGGATCTCGCATCGGCGGGCTACCGGGCAGCCATGCTGTTTCGCCGCTATGGCATCAGCTACTGCTGTGGCGGCCGCTGGCCATTGCAGGCTGCCTGTGAGGCGCAGGGGCTTGATGTGAACAGTATAGCAGAAGAGCTGGACAAAACACAGCGGGTGCTCAAAGTTCCTGCGGCTTCTTTTGCCGCACAATGGAGCGCCGATTTCCTTATCCAGTTTATAGAAGAAGTTTCGCACCGCTACTTTAAAGAGGCGGGACATCTTACCCAGGTGGCCGGGGAATTTACAGAAAAGCATATACGCCAGTACCCTTCCCTGCAGCCATTGCCCGCTACCCTGCAGGCCTGGCATACTTCCATACTGCGTATAGTACAGGAAGATGAGCAGGTACTTTTCCCTTATATCCGTCAACTGGCGCATGCCAGCTCAGATAAGGCATCGTATGCTGCTATCCTGGTGCGTACACTGCGCAAGCCATTTGATGTACGTATACCGGAGCAAACAAAGCTGCTGCTGCAGGAGGTGCAGGCGCTTACACCCCATGGTGGAGAGCCTGCCCGTACCTGCACCAGCCATAAAGTGCTGATGCACGGCCTGCGGGAGCTGGAAGAGCAGGTGCTGCAATACCTGTACCTGAAAAATGAAGTGCTGTATAACCGGGTAATACAATTGGAAAAAGAGCTGCTGCGCAACGCATAAAAAGGGCATACATGTTACCTTTGACGGGAAAGTAACAAGATGATGCCCCGGTTTAGCGGAAAGCAAGCTACCATATTTGCCATTATTATTTTACTCCTTACTGTTTCCCTCGGCTACTTATTCAGCAGCTACGAAATAGTGGTGAGCGGCCTGCTCGTGACTATTTTTTTTACTGTTTTTATTGCTGGCAAAAGAGCCACAGTATTTGCAGGTGGTACCGCCATTGTGATACTCACAGTGATGGTACTGCTGCTCAACCCCGGTGAAGCCACTATCCGGGTGCTTACTGAGCATGTCTTTTCCCTGCTATTAGTAATTTTTACCATTTTGCTGGTGCTTTACCTTAAGCAACTGCAGCGGCATCTCGATTTTGAGCGGCAGCATATGTCTTCGCTTTTTGAAAATGCAACAGAAGGCATATTGCTGACAAACCGAAAAGGAAATATGATACTGGTAAACCCCGCAGCAGAAAAAATGTTTGGCTATGACGCTGATGAGCTGATTGGCCATAATATTGATCAGCTGATTCCGAAGCGTATCCGAAAATCACACGAAACACTCCGGGAAAAATTTCATGAAGCGCCGTCTAACCGCTCTATGGGCTCAGGCCGAGATCTTTTTGCCGTGCGGAAAGACGGGACTGAGTTCCCGGTAGAGGTAAGCCTTAGCCATTACCAGGAAGGGAATGAGACGTTTGTTATTGCCTTCGTGGTGGATATTACGCAGCGAAAGATAGCAGAGCAGGAACTGCTCCGCCAGAAAGAGGAGCTGGAAAAGATCAGTCATGATATACGGCAGCTAAACACTGCGCTGGAAGATAAGGTGGAGGAGCGTACCCGTATATTGAAAGAAGCATTGGAAAAATTAGAAGCCTCACAGCAGGAGCTCAGCGAAGCGCTGGCAAAAGAAAAAGAGCTGGGAGAGATGAAAAGCCGGTTTGTATCCATGGCATCGCATGAGTTTCGCACACCGCTCAGCACCGTACTATCCTCGGCCTCGCTGCTATCCCGCTATACCACAACGGAGGACCAGGAAAAACGGGAAAAGCATATTGACCGCATCAAATCTTCTGTGCGCCACCTGAATGATATTCTGGAAGACCTGTTGTCTGTAGGCCGGCTGGAGGAAGGCAAAACCAAAGCGGAATATGAATGGTTTGACCTGCACCAGTTGCTGGAGGAAACAGTGACGGAAGCAAAGCTGCTTGCGAAGAAAGGGCAACAGATAAGGTTTGATTACCGGGGTACAAAGGAAGCCGAGATGGATAAAAGAAAAACACGGGTGATACTGACCAACCTGCTCAGCAATGCGATAAAATTTTCACCGGAAGAGCAGGAAATTTTAATTTCGGCGGAAATGGGGCAGGATGATTTTACCCTGGTGGTGCAGGATCACGGTATTGGCATAGCGGAGGAGGATAAGGAGCATCTTTTCACTACTTTCTTTCGTGCCGGCAATGTGCAGAATATACAGGGCACGGGATTGGGATTGCATATTGTGGGCCGCTTTATCGGCCTGATGCAGGGAAGCATCACGCTGGATAGCCGGCTGGGCCAGGGGACAACGGTCACGGTAAAATTGCCTGTGCGGAAAAATTAAACGGATGAAAACAATACTGGTAATAGATGACAATGCGGGTATCCGGGAAAACACGGCGGAAATACTGGAGCTGGCCGGCTACCGGGTGCTGACAGCCGAAGATGGCAAAAAAGGCGTGGATGCCGCCATACGACAGCAGCCCGACCTGATAGTATGCGATATTATGATGCCGGAACTGGATGGCTATGGCGTGCTGCACCTGGTACGGAAAAATACTGCCAGCGCAGCCACACCGTTTATTTTCCTTACGGCAAAAACAGAAAGGGCCGATCTGCGGAAGGGTATGGAGATGGGCGCTGATGACTATATCACCAAGCCTTTTGATGATCTGGAATTGCTGAACGCTATAGAAACAAGGTTGAAAAAAGCCGGGGTGCTGGAAGCAAAATACCAGCCGACAGCCGAAGGAATATCCCAGTTTATAAAAGATGTAAAAGGATCGGGGCAGCTTGCTTCCCTGGCCGATCAGTATCCGGCAACGGTAGTAGGGCGCAAACAGGTGATATACCAGGAAGGGAAACGCCCGAGGTATTTATATTATATCGTGAGCGGAAAAATAAAAACAGTACGGACAACGGATGAAGGGAAAGAATACATCACCAACCTGTTCAGCGAAGGGGATTTCCTGGGGTATGCTTCGCTGATCGAAGATAAGAGCTATGAGGACAGCGCTATTGTGCTGGAAGATACGGAGCTGCTGCAGGTGCCCAGAGAAGATTTTATGCAAATGATCTATACGGATATGCAGGTGGCGGCCAAGTTTATCCGTATTATGACACATGATGTAAAGGAGAAAGAAGACCGGCTGATGAGGCTGGCATATACCTCACTCCGTAAGCGGGTGGCGAATGCGCTTGCCGCCATTCACCAGAAATTTAATACTGGCGAGCCGGGGAAAGCCATTGAGATATCGCGGGAAGATATTGCGCACTATGTGGGTACGGCTACCGAATCGCTGATACGTACATTAAGCGATTTCAAATCGGAGGGGCTGATTGAAATAAAACAGGGAAAAATTTTTATAAGCGATATCACAAAGCTGGATAACCTGCTCTATTAAAAGAAAGATTAGTTATTGACTATTATCGTTACTTCTTTCATGGATGAATTGGCGGAAGCATCATCTGCTATAGCCCGGATGCGGTACGTAATGCCAGGCTCCACTGTAAAGGTTTCATTGAAAGCGGCAGATGCGGAAGCAGGATGAATGTGTATATGACGGTATTCGGCCCCTGTATGAAAATTGGCAACTTCAATATGTATCTGCTTTATATAGCGATTGTCGGAGACGGAGCCGGAGATGAGTATAGCCTGACTTCCGTTAAGAATCTGGTTATTGGCAGGTGTGGCCAGGGCCACTACCGGGGGCTCTGTATCTTTTTCTCCTGAAGTTTTGGAGCAGGACACGATGGCCAGCAACACTAAAACAGCAATGATAGCTCGCATGATACGGTAACTGATGGTTATTATCAAATTTAGCTCAAAAGGCTGAAACTGTTAAGGCTGCCCGGGCTTAGCTGTCCAGGAAGCCGTCAATATCCCTTCGCTGCTTTTTGGTGGGCCTTCCTACTTTGCTGAGCCGCTTGCCGGTATGAAAGCTGGCTGCCTGGAATTCCAGTCTTTCTTTTTCTTCCGGCGGGGTGATGTCTTCATAATATTTTACCGCTTCCTGGTAGGCCACCCGGCTATGCAGCAGCCCGGTTACCCGTATGCGCCAGCGCCGGGCTTCTGTTTTGATCTCATATTCATCACCTGTATTTACAGTCTTTGACGCTTTGGCCTGCAGGCCTTCATATTTTACCTTGCCGGTGTCACAGGCGGTGGCGGCCATGCTCCTTGTTTTAAAAAGCCGGACAGACCAGAGATATTTGTCGAGGCGGAGCTTTTCTTTTTCAGGCATACGCTTCTACAGGTTAATGAAGGATTGATAAACACTTTTTTTTACTCTGTCCCATGTCAATTGCGGGATTAATACTTCCGGTTGATCGGATTCATCCACTTCTTCAAAGTAGATAATGCTTTTGCGGAGAAAAATGAGATTGTCTTGTCCATATTTTTTTACAAAAAAGCCAGCGAGATCAGCGGGAGAAAAATGCTGCAGCAGCATCCACAAGTCATAAAAATCCTTTCTTGTGCCACGCTTGCAAATAGCGAAAAGCTTCATCGCAGCCACGTCCTTTACCGAAAATAATCTTATCCCTTCTTTTTCTTCTATTGGTGATAACAGCTCAAAAGGATGAAAAACAATGTCGGTCTTAACAGGGCCGATATTGCAAAAGAGCATATACCGGTTGTTTCCCCTGTAAGCATACTCCGGGTAGTCTGCCTTTAGCAGCGAATCTATTACAGAAGTATCGAACTCTTTAGTAGAAAACAAATCAATGTCAATGCTTACCCGGTGCCCATACCGTAATGAAAGTGAAGTGCCCCCTACCAAAGCAAAATGGCTGAAATAATCTTTGCTTAGCAACGAAAGCAGGGCCTGATGTGTATGGGTATCAATAGTGTTCAGGTGCAACATGTAGCTGGTGTATTGGGATGTTGAGTTTTATGCTGAAATAATTAGCCGACTTTTTATCAAGGCTGCGGCTTTTTAAAACGGCTTTCCTGATTTCCTCTTCACTGTAAACAGAAAAAACATGATTTACCTCTTTGGTCATACCTCTTACGAGTGTACGCTCTATGATTAACTGCCTGTTCCTCTCCCAGTCCAGCTTTTCCGGATCTACATCCCAAAACAGGGTTTTGCTTAGTGCTTCTGATACTTTCATGCCGCTGTGTTTTTGTAAAATTAAAAAATCCCGCCTGCATTCGCCAGCGGGATTTTTTACAGGAAAACAACTTATTTTATTCTGCAAAGTATTTATGAAAGTAGGGGATCGTTTCTATCCCTTTGTAGTAGTTTTCAATATTGTATTTTTCATTCGGGCTATGCAGGTTGTCATTATCCAGCCCAAAGCCCATAAATACGATCTTTATTCCCAGTTCTTTTTCCAGGATAGAGCAAATAGGGATGCTGCCCCCGCCGCGCAGCGGGATGGGCGCTTTGCCAAATGTGGTTTCCACCGCCTTTGCTGCTGCCTGGTATCCTTTGCTGTCAATAGGTGTCATATAGGGTTCGCCACCATGATGCAGCTCTGCTTTTACCTCTACTCCTGCCGGCGCTATTGAGCGGAAATAGTTAAGCAGTATCTCCGTGATTTTGTCCGAAGACTGGTTGGGCACCAGCCTGGCAGAAATTTTTGCATACGCTTTTGAAGGCAGTACCGTCTTTGCCCCTTCGCCGGTGTACCCGCCCCAGATGCCGTTTACTTCCAGGGTGGGGCGTATGCCCGTTCTTTCAAAAGTGGTATATCCCTTTTCGCCCCACAGTTCTTTTACTCCCAGGTCGTCTTTATATTCCTGCTCATCATACGGCGCTTTGTTCAGCAGGGTTCTTTCTGCTGCTGAGGCTTCCACCACATCATCATAAAAGCCGGGAATGGTGATATGATTATTTTCATCATGGCAGCCGGCTATCATTTTTGCCAGCAGGGTGATGGGGTTGGCCACTGCGCCGCCATACGTGCCGCTGTGCAGGTCGCGGTTGGCCCCGGTTACTTCCACTTCTATATAGCTCAGGCCACGTACGCCGGTATCTAACGAGGGATTGTCCATGCTCAGCATAGAGCTGTCGCTGATAAGGATCACATCTGCTTTGAGCAGGTCTTTATGTGCAGCTACAAATTTTCCCAGGTTGGGCGATCCGATTTCTTCTTCGCCTTCTATCAGGAATTTGATATTGGAAGCCAGCGTATTTGTTTTGACCAGTACCTCCAGCGCTTTTACATGCATAAAAAACTGTCCTTTGTCATCTGCTGATCCGCGGGCATATACTTTTCCATCCTTAATCACCGGGTCAAAAGGCCCGCTGTGCCATAGTTCCAGCGGCTCCGGCGGCTGCACATCATAGTGGCCATATACCAATACAGTAGGCAGGGAGGGGTCTGTTATTTTTTCGCCGTATACCACCGGGTGGCCGTCTGTGGGCATTACTTCTGCTTTATCAGCGCCGGCATCCAGCAGGCTCTTTTTTACAGCTGCTGCACAATTCAGCATATCTGCCTTGTGTTCGCTTTTAGCGCTTACAGAGGGTATGCGGAGCAGATCGAGCATCTCTTCGAGGAAACGGTCTTTGTTTTTTTCCTGGTATTCTTTCCATACTTGTGACATGGTATCTACGATTTTGAAGGGCGAAGATAAGCTCTTTTAAAGCTACCACAGGGCAAAATACCCCCAAGAGTGTATATACAAATTTGAGACAGGTGAGTATTTTGCCTGCTCAAACAGAAGAAGCGGTATGCGAGGCTTATTTATATCATTATGCTTATGTTGTTGCCTTCCTGCCGCCTTTGCGGCAGATGATTATGTAGTGCTTAAAAACGGCGATACCGTGCATGGCAAAGTGAGATCCAGGTGGAGCCCCGGAAAGGGATCCAGTGTAAAGGTTAAGCATGCAGATGGTAAAAAGATATACCCCATGGCCGAAGTCAGCTCTTTTACAAGCAGGGGAGAAAAATATATGTTCTTTACCACTATTCACAGCCGCAAGCCGGTACATACCGAAGCGCTGGAAGTAGTTGAAGAGGGCACTGTCAAATTACTGCTGAATTATTGCCGCTACTCCCGCTATATGTATGACCTGTATGTGCTGCTGGAAGACGGGCGGCTGGTATACGTATGGGAGGAAAGCTATAAAAACACGCTGCTGCACCATTTTAACCAATCGCCTGCTTTTCGCAGAGATGTTTCAGAAGCACAATTGCAGTATTCCCGTAAAAGAAAAGGCCACCTGGATCGTATCAGGGAGGTAGTCAGGCTGTACAATAAAGGCTGAACTTTCAACTTTTTTCAATATTTAAAACCTGTCACATGAAGTTAACTAACCGAATTTTGATGTTTACGTTTGTATTATCTGTACTATCGTGCAGTTCAGAAAAATCATCCACCCTGCCCCCGGCACCCGGCAGCGTGGCGCAGGTAAAAGATTTCCTGAAAGGAAAAAAAATAGGAACGCAGAAAACGGGCTTTTATGCCAGCCTTGTTATTAATGACAAGCCCGAAATGGAATGGATTGATGTGCAGACGGAAAAAGGAGAGTATGAAAAGCAGGTGGCAGAAGAGCTGAAACAGTTTTCGCTCCAGTTTGTCAACGATACGGCTGTAAGGGTGGAAAGCAAAGGAAAAACCTACGACGGAACTTATGTAGTGGATGATAAGACCGATGAATTTGATAAGGGTAAGGAAGGCATTAAACTGCGGGTGACCTACAATGATCCGGATATGAGCTTTGGCGGACTGGAAGGCCCGCAGGAAGTGACCTATACTTATTTTGTAAAAGGTATAGACAGTAAAAGCCTGCTGCTGCAATTTCCCCGTGAGGTAAACCGCAGGCCTGTAATAGGGCTGATGACAGAATAAATTTTTTACAGAAAGGATGATTGAAAAAAAAGACAATACGGCATTTCTAATCAGGACAGGTAATTTCCTGGTAACTCTGCCTGCTGTACTTTGTCTTTTTATGCCCACCCTGCTTGTTTTTTTAAGAGGGGTGACCGGCAAAGGCTTTCATTTTGGTTATTTCCTTTTAGCCATGCTGGCCGGGGTGATATTATCCTTTTTTATGTACCGCTTTACATCCCGGTGGTGGCTGAGCTGGGCGCTTGCCCGGTCGGTCAACCTGCCGGCGCTGAAACGAAAAGCTATTCAGCATCACCTGGTATCGGAAAATGGAAGGACTTTGTTCAGCAATAACAGTACACTGGGCGAAGCGCTGAGCTATCAACTGGATGCTATTGACGACCAGGTGGCAACAGCAGATGATCCGGCGCTGCCCGCAGAAAAAAAATATGCCCGTAAAACGAATAACAGGGTGGTGGCCTGGGTCTCTCTCCTGATGTTTGTGGTGGCATCGCTTTGTATGCTCATATTCCTGGAGCAGCCTTCGGCCTGGGATGTGCTTCGCTTTACTCCTTTTCTTATTATCAGTATTGTATTTTTTTTGAAAAAAGAAAAGAGCACAACCATTCTTACGCTTAATGCAGAAGGGATGTTGTACGCAGCAGGTTTTGTACCGTGGCGGGAAGTGGAGCAGGTGCGCTTCCGGCGCCGCAAGTCAGGCGGGGGTACCGGGCACAACCGTACCACTATATCAGCCAGGGATATCCGGTACCTGGAGGTAACGTTTAAGAATGGTGATACAAAAGTTATATCTATGAATGACATGAGGGTTTCTCATACGATAGAGGATGTTATTGCTGTATACCGCTATCGCCATAGTCAGCAGTTTAAAAAAGCAGGCGCATTATGAATGAACAGGTCAGCCGATCCTTTTACCGCAGCATCCTGGTGCCTAACCGGGACAATGCGGCCGTATGGCTGAATGCGCTCTGGCTGCTTACGGGAATCTTTTTCCTGGGCTGGAGCTCCGCTTCCGTACTGCTGGCGTACTTCCTGGAAACAATCATCATCGGTATTATCCATATCGTCAAGATGATTGCCGTGTTAAAGTGGGGCAAAGCGCAGCGGCGTGAGGCCAGGTCTGATCCTGGTAATGGCGCACTTAACACATGGGTAGCTATTCCGTTCTTTATCTTCCATTATTTCTTTTTCATTTTTGTACAGTCTGTGTTCCTTTTTTCCTTTATGGAGCGCAGGGATGCAGATATATCCAGTGCTTTTAATGTTTTTCATAATTACGGCGTGATACTGGGGCGTGCCGATGTGCAGCAGGCTGTGCTGGCCATTGTCCTGATGAATGTTGTGCTGGCGGTAAAAAACCTTTT
>DAOLFO010000011.1:0-21824 GCA_035326305.1 Chitinophagaceae bacterium | reverse complement strand
AATAAAAAATTATTTAAGGCATTGGTTTTTCCCGGTGTGGTGGGCGCTATTGCGGGAGCCATAGTTCTTTTTTACCTGGGGGAAAAATACGGGGACTTAGTACGGCCGGTGTTGGCCGCCTATACGTTATTACTGGGGCTGCGCATTTTGTACAATGCATTTCAGCGGCATATTCAAAAGAAAAAATTCCGGCATTACAAACTGCTGGCAGGGGCAGGCGGTTTTTTTGATTCATTTGGCGGGGGAGGCTGGGGGCCAATCGTGACTACCACGCTGATCACTAAAGGAAGAAGCCCGCGCTATGTAATAGGCTCCGTGAGTATCACAGAGTTTTTTGTTACTTTATCCAGTGCCTTTACTTTTTTTATCTTACTCGGTGCCACGCACTGGCAAACCATAATAGGCCTGATAATAGGAGGTCTGATAGCAGCGCCTATCGCTGCTAAATTAGTGGGCCGGCTCCCACGTAAAACATCCATGATATTAGTAGGCCTGCTTGTAATTGTATGGAGCATCAGGATACTGATCAGGCTGCTGTAATATTTTTTTATTTTATTAGTCTATAAAAATGCTAGACTAATAAAATACACTTAGCTTTGCTGCAGGCAAATGTTACTTCAGGTAAGCAATGTTGAACCTGGAAGTGTTTCTTAGCAGTTGTTAGAGGTGTGGCGTCCCGGTTCTCCGGGATGCCTTTATAAAGCCGTGTGGCCGAGCGGTTAGGTACAGGTCTGCAAAACCTTTTACGTCGGTTCGAATCCGACCGCGGCGTCAAAATAAAAAAGTAAAAGGCAAAATCAGTGGCTGTGAGTTGGGCGATAGACAACGGTCAACTGTCAACGGCCGCGTACATCATACATCTTACACCGTACATCTTGCAAATCATCACATCAGGCTTCCTCAAAAGGCTTACTGCTTCAGCAGCCGGTCAACCTCGTCATTGAATTCTTTTACAAACTGCGTATAATATTTCCCGGTAGCCGGACCGGAATAGCCGGTATGGATTTTAGAAGCCTTTCTTTTTTTATCAATAAAAATAGTAGTGGGGAAGGACAGGAACATATTCAGCGCCGGAAGAGAAGCTGCCACATATTGTTTGTCGGCCAGCCCGGCAAAAAGTTGTGTATAAGTGATTCCCAGCTTATCACGAAAGCGGTTCAGCGCTTTTGACAGGTAAGCAGTATCATCCCGTCGTTCATAATGCAGGGCGATTATTTCTACTCCCCGGTCTTTGTTTTTCTTATACCAGGGTGCAAGAAATGATGCTTCATCATAGCAGTTGGGACACCAACTGCCGGTAATGCTGATGATAATTACTTTATGCTGAAATTTTTTATCATTAAGCGAAACGGTATTGCCTGCTGCATCAGGAAAGGAAAAGCTGAGGGTGCTGTATCCGTTTTTCAGCAGCGTAAGCTGGTAGGGATCGGGCAGGGCTGCTGCCTCATCAGGTAGGGCTGTAAAGGGTTGGCTGCTCCTGCTCCCGGTAATTTCACCGGTAAGCTGCTTTGTTGCCGGATCGATGGTACCGTGGTAGTAGGAAGGGGAAGAACCGATAAATGAAGAAAGAAAAAAACGGTTGCCATCTACTATGCCTTCCAGGAAGCGTGAGTCGCCGGTAGTACGCAGGAAAGTCCCTTTGAGCAGGCTGCCTTCCTGCGAAAACAGCCCTACCGCTTTCTCAATTGATCCGTCCGGCTTTTTAAACTCCACAGCATAGGTACCGGATATATCGGTTACTTCTTCTGAGCGGCCAGGCGCAAAGCGGTAATCCTTGCCGCTTTCGGCTTTTACCGGGGTGTGAAGACCCCCGCCATTCTGCTTCCTCAGCACGCCCTGCAGCAAATCGTTGCCGGAAATAGCAAAGGCCAGTTCATTTTCAAACTGATCTAATGAAATAAATAAAGAATCCCGGCTCCAGGCCACCTGTCCGCCATCAAAGCGTTCTTCACCATTAAGAAAATAAGCACGGGCATCCGCCCGGGTGCTGCCTGTGATTTCAAAATTAAAAGGGACTTCTGTACCGGCTTTTATGGTAAATACACCCCGCCAGCGCTTAAAGGGGGAAAATGTTTCAGTACCGGGATTATTATCAGCAGTTTGCCCGGCAACTGGTTTTTTATCTATACCACACAAGCCCAGGCCGGATATAAAAGCTGTAAGAAAAAAGGAGAATTTCATTTTTAATTTCAGTTATAGTCTACTATTTTTGTAGACAAATATAACAAGCTCCCGGAAGCTTTGTTTACCCCGGTGTAAAAATTAAAAGAATTTTATGGCCCGTATAATACCGCTACCGGATCAGGGATCGGAGAGTGCGCTGTCAGACAGGACAGCACCGTATGATATTTTCAGCCAGAATGCAAAAGCCACCCTGGGTTATTCACAACCGGCGCTGAATGCTTACCGGCAGTGGTATCCCCTGTATGAGGAAATTGAAAAAAATATAGGAAGCCGTAAGGCTTATCTTTTCGGCTTTGCTATTTGCAGTACCATAGGGTGCAGCCTTTGCACTGCTTTTTTCAGAAAGCTTATTATTGAAGGGGGAGAGGATCCGGAAAAGCTGAGGCTGGAAGGTGTTGAAAAGCTGCTGTTTGATTTTGGCAGCAGCATCGCCCGCTACCAGGGAAATATTGCCGATCATGTTTATAACCAGGCGGCAGATGTATTTAGTAAAAAAGACCTGGTGCTGCTGGCAGCGTTTGCCGGCCAGGTAATTGCAGCTAATATATTTAACAATGTAGTCGAAACAGATGTGGACGAAGGGTTGTCTCCTTATTTACCACCAGTTAGTTCCATCTGGAAGATGCAAACAGTATAATAAATAAGTAAAGAAGCACCAAACTCCTGAAGTGTATGGAAAAAATTTACCTGAGCGATTCAGGTCCAAAAGTATCCCCGGCTGTTTATGGCTTTTGGCGCTGGCAAACGATTGACCAGTATACGCCTGCCGGCATGGAAAGCATCATCAGCCTTTGCCTCGACCTGGGGATCAATACATTTGATCATGCCGATCATTACGGGGGATATGAATGTGAAGAGCTGTTTGGCAATATTATCAGCAAAAAAAAGATCAGGCGGCAGGATATTGTATTGTTTACAAAATGCGGTATCCGTGTACCGCATCCATCCTGCCCGGATATTCGCTTAAGGCATGCAGATACTTCTGCCCTTCATATCGAAAGGAGTGTTGAAAGCTCACTCCGTAAGCTGCGGACTGACTATATAGATATTTTTCTGCTGGAGGACCTGGATATTTTGGCAAATATTGAGGAAACGGCGCTGGCACTGGAGCGGCTGCGCACAAGCGGGAAGATCAGGAATATCGGCATCAATAACTTTTCTGTATTCCAGCACCAGTTGCTGGCTTCCTTTCTGCGGGTGCCGATTGTGACCAACCATGTGGAGCTGAACCTGCTGAATACAACAGCGCTGGACAATGGTCAGCTCAGCTATATCAAACAGCGCTATATGCGTCCCTTAGTAACAGCGCCGCTGGCGGATGGCCGTATTGAGCATGGTACGGATGAACTGGCTATACGGGTGCATCATAAGCTGCAGGAGGTAGGAGAAAAATACGGGGCCAATGTAGAATCGGTGGCTGTGGCGTGGCTGATTAAGCTGGGCGCATTGCCGGTGATAGGCACCCGTGAGGAGCAGCGGATAAAAAATATTGTAAACGCATTTAACATTGAGCTTGACCGGCAGGACTGGTACGATCTGTATTACACTGCCAGCGGGCAGCAGGTGCAGCCATTGCGCCAGCTCCAACTGGCTGACTGATTTTTTTTTAAAATAACTGATGAAAAAGCTAAGCTGTTTTTTCGTTTCATTTTTTATTCTTCTCCTGTTTGCTGGTTTTGACAGCAAACAAAAGCCTGTTATAATTCAGGGAACTGTTACTGACAAGCAAGGCGGGCATGCGCTGGAGAATGTGCATGTTTACATTGTACATGGTGAGGAAGAAGCGATGACCGGGGCTAATGGAAGGTACAGGATTACTACCTGGCAGGATTTGCCGGTAAAAATATATGCGGAGGCGGCAGGGTTTCGGAAGTCGGTGCAGGTGGTGCAGCGAAATGCTTTGATACAAAATATTCAGTTGGTTAAAAAATAAGCCTGTAAATGCTGGTGCTGCTTTTCTGATCCGTACCTATCTTTGCAGCTCATAAAAAACATCTCCGATCATGGCGCAGCATCCGCGTACCCGGGCAATACGGCTACAAACAGATAAAACAGCGGAAAAAGAGCACTCCACACCCTTATTTCTGACCAGCAGCTTTACTTATGAGTCAGCGGAAGAAATGGCTGCTGCTTTTGCTGATGACAGCCTGGATGTGAATATTTACAGCCGGTTTTCTAACCCGACGGTTGATGAGTTTATTGCCAAAATAGCATCGCTTGAAGGAGCGGAGGATGGGGTGGCTACGGGTACAGGCATGGCCGCCATCTTCGGCACTTTTATGACATTTCTGAGCCAGGGCGATCATATTATTTCCGCTTCGGCTGTTTTTGGATCCACACATACCATACTGACCAAATACTTACCCAAATGGGGCATCAGCCATTCCTATTTTGATATGAACGATCCCGGTGCGATTGACAGCCTGATCAAACCGGAAACAAAAATGCTCTACCTGGAAACGCCTTCCAATCCCGGGCTGGATATCATTGACCTGCAACTGGTGGCTAAGCTTTGTAAAGCACATGGAATTTTGCTGGTGGTAGACAATTGCTTTGCCACACCCGCTGTGCAGCAGCCCATACAGTTTGGCGCTGACCTGGTGCTGCATTCAGCTACAAAATTTATAGACGGGCAGGGACGTGTACTGGGCGGCGTGGTAGTGGGAAAGAAAGAACTGGTAAAGCAGCTCTATCTTTTTATCCGCAATACAGGGCCTTCACTTAGCCCTTTTAATGCCTGGGTGCTGACAAAGAGCCTTGAAACACTTTTTGTAAGGATGGACAAGCATGCAGAGAGCGCACTGGCTATTGCGAAGCATTTTCAGCAACACCCGGCATTGAGTGCTGTAAAATATCCGTTCCTGGATACGCATCCGCAATATGAAATAGCCCAAAAGCAAATGACAAACGGGGGAGGTATCCTGACGTTTGAAATAAAAGGCGGACTGGAGAAAGGCAGGTCATTTTTAAACAAACTGAAAATGATCAGCATGACAAACAACCTGGGTGATAGCCGCACTATTGCTGCTCACCCGGCCAGCACCACTCACTCCAAACTGACAGAGGAGGAAAGACAGGCTGTGGGCATAACACCGGGCCTTATCCGCATATCTGTGGGGCTGGAGCATCCGGATGATATCATTGCAGATATAGAGCAGGCTTTGCTATAATTTGAATTTACAGATGCAGGTTCAGGGCTTACGCTTGCTGTGCCCCGGATTTTCCTTTCTGCCATTTGCCCAGTTGCTGCAGGGCTGCCCGCAGATCTTTCGGTATGGCTGCTTCCAGTGTTATTTCTTTTCCGGATAATGATGAGAATTGCAACTGCCAGGCATGAAGAGCAAGCCTGCCTACTAAAGGCCGTTCTTCTTCTTCATACTTTGAAAGCTTAAACTTTGGTTTGATAGAAGAAAGCAGCAAAGGTTTTCCATCGCCGTATACGTTATCGCATACAATCGGGAAGCCGGCATCTTTCATATGCACCCTTATCTGGTGGGTGCGGCCGGTATGTATCCTGAACTCCATCCAGGAGCAGATGCCAAAACTTTGCAGCACTTTGTAGTCCGTCAGCGATTCTTTCCCTTTGCGGTTGACTACCATCACTCCGGGCTTTACCGGGTGCTCTGCAATAGGGGCATCTATAGCGCCTGCTGCCAGGGGCGGCACGCCCACTACCAGCCCGGCGTATATTTTTTTTGTTTGCCGGTTTTCAAATTGCTGCGAAAGGTGCCTGTGCGATTCTTCGGTACGGGCAAAAATGAGGAGCCCGCTGGTATCCTTGTCAAGCCGGTGTACAGTGTATACCGCATCATATTCATGCTGCAGCAGTCGCTTGAGTGATATTTCTTTTCCTTCCCGGTCGGGTATGGACAGCACACCAGAAGGTTTGTTGACAGCTATTAAATGATCATCCTGGTAGATGATCCAGTCTTTTACTTTCATGTACACTTTATTGTGAAAAAGAAGCAGTTACTTCCCTTTTCCAAAATGCTTGAGGTTGATGATTTCTTTTTCGGTAAGGAAGCGGTATTTGCCCCGCTCCACATTTTTCTTGGTAAGCCCGGCAAACACCACCCGGTCCAGGTTTTTTACATCATAGCCCACGGCTTCAAATATGCGGCGCACAATGCGGTTGCGCCCGCTGTGTATCTCCACACCTATTTGTGTTTTGTCCTTCACATCGGCATAGGCCAGCACATCCACGCTGGCCGGGCCGTCTTCCAGCGCAATGCCGCTTAATATCTGGTCAAAATCTTTTTTCTCCAGCGGCTTGTTCAGCGTGACGGCATACACTTTTTTTATGCCATGGCTGGGGTGCGTAAGCTGCTGTGCCAGTTCGCCATCATTGGTGAGCAATAAAACGCCTGAAGTATTCCTGTCCAGCCGGCCCACCGGGTATACCCTTTCTGTAGTGGCATGGCGGATGAGGTCCAGTACGGGTTTTCTTTTCTGCGGGTCGCTGGTGGTGGTGATGTAGTCTTTGGGCTTATTGAGCAAAATATAAACAAGGTTTTTGGCCAGAAATATTTTTTTGCCATTGACCCTTATATCATCCTTTGCTGAAACCTTGTGCCCGGGCTCCGTTACCAGCTCGTTATTTACTTTTACCACGCCGCTCTTTACCAGCTCCGCCGCATCGCGGCGGGCGCAGACGCCTGCATGTGCAATGTATTTGTTCAGCGGCATCTGCTCAGCGGTGGCCTTTCTTGGTACAGCTTTGCCGGCTGCATTTTGCCCGTTGCCGCTGCGGCCGGCCGGCTGCGCCAGCCCGCTTTCTTCCTTTTTTTTCCGGAAAAATTCTTCTCTTTCTTTTTTATACTGCCTTTTTTCCTGCTTAAACTGCTCTTTGATGGCAGCATTGCTTTTTTTGCGGGCAAATTTGTCGAAGGGGTTGCTCTTCTTTTTCATGCGGAGTGATTTGCTGTTTTACAACAGGATGAGCCGCAAAGGTATTTAAAAACCCCGGGTTATCATTCCGGGGTTTTATTAAATATCTGCAGGGAGTTTTTTATCAGGCAGCTCTTCTTTTTGCCGGCCTTTTCCGCATTTCCTTCATTTTCTGCTGCTGCTCTTCTGTCAGCACTTTTTGCATGCTTTCTGCCTGCTGTTTTCTCAGTTCACGCATTTGCGTTCTTTTTTCTGTTTCGTTCATGGCTTTATTTTCCCGTAGGGATTTCATTTTCTCCATAGCAGCTTTCCGGTTTTCAGCCAGCTTTGCCGACTGCGCATCGGTAAGGTTGAGCTTTTGCTTCATCCGCAACTGCTGTGCTTCCCTGCCTTTCTGCATATTCTCTTTGCGTACGGCTTTTTGCTTTTCAATTTTCGCTTTTTGCTCAGCGGTCAGCAGCGCCTGTGTATTAGTACGGTGCTCCTGGCGCAGCTTTGCCATTTTTTCGCGGGACTCTTTTACGGTTAGCTGATCCTGCTTTTTCAGTTCGGTCATTTTTTTGCGGAAGCCTTCATTTTCAGTCCTGAATTTTGCTTTCTGCTCTTCCGTCAGCTCCAGCTTGTGCACATTGTTGCGTACTGCTTTACGCTGCATGTGGCGATGGCGGGGTTCCCCTTTTTTCTTTTCAGTGGTTTCCTGCGCCTGTACTGCCAGGGTGGTAAACCCTGTCGCAAGGATAAATACAAAAAATCTTTTCATGTACATGTAATTTAATAGTGAATAAGATGATTGCTGTTTTTTTGCATAACGGTTGTCAGACTAACCGGCAGGGTGAAAAGTTTAATGAAACTAAGAAATCTTTCGTAGATTTTTTTAATGAAAATGTTAAGATGATGTTATCGGCTATCCTATATATGGTATAGCTATTGTAATTTATTCGCTCTCATCTCGTTCGTTTAGCATTATCTGCTTATTTTGCGCGGGTCCGCGCTATCATACATTCTTAGTCTAAACATCTTTCATGCCGTATAACAATTTCCTGTATAAAAAATTAAAGATTGCTTTACCTGTATGGACCGTTATCTGCCCGCTTATTGGCCTGTTTTTACTGGGCACCGCCCGGCCGGATATGAGCGGGTGGGTGGCCGCCCTGCTGGGGCTGGCCCTTATCAGCACGGTGCTTTCGGCCGTGCACCATGCAGAGGTGGTGGCGCACCGTGTGGGTGAGCCTTATGGTACCATCATCCTGGCGCTGGCCATTACCGTTATTGAGGTTTCCCTCATCGTATCTATGATGCTGGCAGATGGCGGCAAGGGCTCTGCGCTGGCAAGGGATACTGTTTTTGCTGCCATCATGCTTATACTGACCGGCATTATCGGGCTTTGCCTGCTGCTGGGGGGATACCGTTACCGGGAGCAGGCTTTTGTAAAGCAGGGAGTGAGCGCATCGCTGGTTACCGTTACGGCTATTTCTATCCTTACACTGGTATTGCCTAATTATACAACATCAGAGCCGGGCCCGTTTTACTCTACCAGTCAGCTTGTTTTTGTGGCGATTATTTCACTGGTTTTATATACCGGCTTTATAGCGGTGCAGACAGTGAGGCACCGGGATTATTTCTTGCCGGAAGAAGATGCCGGAGGTGAACAGGCGCATGCTGCACCTCCTTCCAGGCTTACCACATTTTGCAGCCTGGCGTTGCTGGTAGTATCATTAGCCGTGGTGGTTTTATTATCCAAAAAATTATCGCCTACTATTGAATCAATCGTAGCCAATCTGGGAGCGCCCAAGAGCCTGGTGGGTATTATCATTGCTGCGGTCATCCTGCTGCCGGAAGGGCTGGCGGCTATCCGTGCTGCCCGGAAAAACCGTTTGCAGACCAGCCTGAACCTGGCGCTGGGCTCTGCGCTGGCAAGTATTGGCCTCACTATTCCTGCCGTGGCAATTGTTTGTTATTTTACCGGCATGACAGTAACGATGGGTATTGATACCAAATCCACACTGCTGCTGATACTTTCACTGTTTACGATCAGCATTTCCTTTGGAGCGGGGCGCACCAATATTTTGCAGGGCGTGGTTTTACTGGTGATACTGGCTACTTACCTGTTTACCACCGTTGTGCCTTAGCGCACCGTTATAGCACATCTTTGTTGGCCAGTTGCCCGCAGGCGGCATCAATATCTTTGCCGCGGCTGCGCCGCAGGCGGGCATTTACCCGGTGTTTTTCCAGGTAAGCCATAAAGGCGTCTGTCTTTTCTTCCGATGGTTTGGTAAACTTCGCAAAGTCTATCGGGTTGTACTCAATGATATTTACTAAATCAGCAGGCACCTGCCGGTAAACTTTTATCAGTTCATCTGCATCCTGCAGGGATTCATTGAAATTATTAAAGAGGATATATTCAAATGTTATTTCGTTTTTGGTTTGCTTATAAAAATAGTTCAGCGCTTCAATCAGTGTTTTGATATTATTGGAATCGTTGATAGGCATGATTTCGTGCCGCTTTTTATCATTAGCGGCGTGCAGCGAAAGGGCCAGCTTGAATTTTACTTTATCATCTCCCAGTTGCCGTATTTGCTTAGCCACGCCGGCGGTAGATACAGTAATGCGCCGCGGGCTCATGCCCAGCCCTTCGGGTGAGGTGATGCGCTCGATGGCCTTCAGCACATTTTTATAATTCAGCAGAGGCTCTCCCATGCCCATGAATACGATATTCGTCAGCTTCTTGCCATGAATGCGCTCGCTCTGCTGGTTGATGAGCACTGCTTCATCATAAATCTCAGCAAAGTCAAGATTCCGTTTGCGGTCAATATAGCCGGTAGCGCAAAACCGGCAGCTCAGGGAGCAGCCTATCTGCGAAGACACGCAGGCCGTCATCCGGTTTTCCGTTGGTATCAGCACGCCTTCTACCAGGTGGCCATCATGCGTTTTAAAACGGGATTTTACCGTCCCGTCTTCTGAATATTGAGTGGCGTCTACTGTCAGTGCCGGGAGCGTAAAGTCGGCTGCTAGTTGCTGGCGCAGCTCTTTTGACAGGTTGGTCATGGCTTCAAACGATTGTACCGGCTTCAGCCACAGCCAGTCATACACCTGCCGGGCCCGGAATTTCTTTTCCCCCCGTTCTGCAAAATATTGTTCAATGTCCGCCAGTGCCAGATGCCTGATATTTTGAGGCCCTTTTTTCATCCGGCAAAGATACTGCTCATCCGGGTTTGCACAGAATACGGATATTTGCGCATCTCTGCGGCATAGGATTGCTTAGCGCCCGTTTCATCGCCCGGTAATGCTGCGGAGCTGTTTTAAATCAAATAAATCAGTACATGCATACAGCTTATGTTATTGATGTGGTACGCACCCCGATAGGAAAATATGGCGGCATGCTCAGCCATTTGCGCCCTGATGACTTACTGGCCTATACCATCCGCTCCCTGTTGCTGCGCCAGCCCGGTGTGGAGGTAAGCGAAATAGAAGATGTAATAGCCGGGGCTGCTAACCAGGCTGGTGAAGATAACCGCAATGTGGCCCGTATGGCGGCACTGCTGGCGGGGCTGCCGGTATCTGTTCCCGGCAATACGGTAAACCGGCTTTGCGCTTCGGGCCTGCAGGCTATCATGGATGCAGCCCGGCAGGTGCAGTGTGGTGATGCATCGCTTATCATTGCCTGCGGTGTGGAGAGCATGTCAAGAGCGCCGTTTGTTATGGCAAAAGCAGCATCGGCTTTTAGCCGCCAGGCGGAAATGTTTGATACGACGATGGGTTGGCGTTTTGTCAACCCGCAACTGGCGGCTATGTACCCGCCCTATACTATGGGAGAAACAGCGGAGCATGTGGCAGAGCAATGGCATATCTCCCGTACAGCGCAGGATGAATTTGCGCTTCATTCGCAGGAAAAATATTTTGCTGCTAAAGCAGCAGGTAAATGGGAAGATGAGATAGTGGCTATTGAAATGGAGAAGAAAGGATTGATATCCTGGATTGTAAACGATGAGCACCCGCGGGAAACCAGTGCGGAAAAGCTGGCAGCATTGCAGCCTGCTTTTGTGAAGGATGGAACAGTGACGGCCGGCAACTCATCCGGCATCAATGACGGGGCGGCAGCTATGCTTCTTGCTGATGAGGAAGCTGTAAAAAAATATGCCCTGCAGCCAATGGCAAAGATTGTATCTGTGGCAGTGGCAGGCGTGGACCCGTCTATCATGGGTATCGGGCCGGTGCCGGCCGCACAAAAAGCATTGCAAAGGGCTGGCCTGCGGATGGAAGATATCGGGCTGGTGGAATTGAATGAGGCGTTTGCCTCACAGTCGCTGGCATGCATCAAAGAGCTGGGGCTGGATGCTGCGAAGGTGAATGTAAATGGCGGGGCTATTGCGCTGGGGCATCCGCTGGGCTGCAGCGGTGTGCGCATCTCTGCCACCCTGCTGCATGAGATGCAGCGCAGCGGGGCGAAATATGGGTTGGCTACCATGTGCGTGGGAGTAGGGCAGGGCGCAGCAGTAATTTATGAGCGGCTGTAACGGCTTTTGTTGTATTTTAGGTATCACTATAAACTACTATTATGAAAAAATTATTCCTATCCGCCCTGCTTACCATAGCGGTTAATATGGCATTTTCACAGGGAAATCCTGCTGCTGATTCATTGCAGCAATATGTGGGCACTTATAAATTTCCGGACGGTGGGCCTGTATCGGAAACAGTTGTTACCGTAAAGGACGGCGTGCTGTACGCTTCCTCTCCTGAAGGAGAAACTGAACTGGCAAAAACAGAAGTGCCGGATGTATTCAGCGTGGTAGTATATTCAGGGCTTGCCACTTTTAAAAGAAACGGGGATGGCAAAGTGGTAGGTGTAAAAATTGAAGTGGGCGATATGATTTTTGAAGGTACAAAGCAGGAAAGCATCGCTGCCGGCACGCCACTGCGCCAGCAGGCGGGAAGCATTGTAAAAAAATAATGGCAGAATTGCCAGTAATCTTTTTGCAAAAAATAAAAAAACAGTCTCCGGAAAGAGACTGTTTTTTTATATGGTATATATCGAACCAGTGGATTAATGTACATGAACGGGAAACTCAATCTCTGCATCGGTGGCCGATTTGCTGCTGCTTACCAGGTCGGCTTCTTCTTTATTTGCATTCTGGTAATGACGCAGGGTTATTTTTACCGGGCCTTCCGCATGGCCGGTAGTAATCCAGGTGCTGGTTAACCCAAGCGTTACACTATTGATGTCTTTATCCAGGCCATTGATGGTAATGCCGATAGCACCCTGGCCTGAATAATAAAAACGGTGATGCTCTGATTCATGGTCTTCAATATCGTGCGTAAGGTCGTGCCCGTCACCGTCATATAGCTCGATAGCTACACTGTAAGTGGTGTTTTCCTCCAGCTCAATTTCATCTATCACCGGGGCATTGCCGCCGTCGCCGTCTAAGTCTGTCCAGGTAAATACTTCTGTAACGGAAGTGCCAACTTTTGTAAAATGGAGCTCAATTTTTGTAATGGCTTCGTGGTCATGCTCATGGTCATCTCCCCGGTCTTTTTTACAGGAGGAAATAGCCAGGGCCAGGGTGCCGGATAGCGCAAGTGCGATGAGTGTGCGTTTCATTAATCTTGATTTTAAGGTTAAGTATGTGATTTGTTTTTATTACTAATAGGTATTTTAATACGGAAGTTGATATCTCTTCCCATCTCATCTGTGAAATAGCGGAAGCTGTTTAAATAGTCGCGGTAGGTGGTGTTCAGCAGATTTCTTACACCAATTCCCAGTGTGGCAGGGATGCGCCCCAGTTGTACAGTGGACGATAGCTGCAAATGCACCAGCGTGTAGCCTGCCGGTGGCGCTTTATAATCCTGCCTGCCGTGCACATTTTCATCGGGAAATCTTGTTTGCCGGAAAACAACGGGCACTTCAAGGCCTATAGACGTTTCAGAAAATTTTCCTTTATCTGCCAACTGATAATTCAACTCACCGCTCACACGGTGCGATGGCATACCAATCAGCCAGTCATTAATCTGCTTATTGCGTGCCCACAGCAGCGAAGCCTTTCCTGTTACAGCAAGCGGTGTGACCAACTGGTATTTCAATACAATGTCTGCCCCGGCCAGGCTGGCATTTGCCTGCCTGTATTCTATTTTAGGAAATGCACCGCGGATAGTCAGTACCGGGTCGTCAGGCATTGGCTGCTGGTATATGAAGTCGCGGATAATGTTGTTGTAAACAGTGATGTCAGCATACCATTTGCTATGCGGGTGCTGGTAGGAATAACCGGCAGAAATTTGTACCGCTTTTTCCGGGCGCAGGCCGGGGTTTCCTTCTTCATAGATGCCGGTGCCATGATGCACGCCATCTGTGAGCAGTTCGTTTATATGCGGTGCCCGGCTGCTATGGCTTAGTGTAATATTGATGCTGGAAAAATTATCCGGCTTATATGCCGTATTCAGCGAAGCTGCAAAAGTGGAAAAATTGAAATCATAGCTTACCGTATCACCACCCAATGCATAGCGGGTGGTCTGAATATTTTTGGTGTCGAAGCGAAGCCCTGCCTGTGCGCTCCATTTGTGCAGGCTCCATTTTTCTATCCAGTAGCCGCCCCATGAGTAAGACTGATAAGCTGGTATCAGGTAGCGCCCGGAGTACCAGTTGTCCTGCTGCATGGCTGCCAGGCCAATGCTGCCCTGCAGGTTTTTCCAGCGGGGGTGGTCCCACGAAATATCTTCGGAAAGGGTGAGGACTTCCAGCATCATTTGCGGCCGGGTGGTGGAGCTGTTCCTTACCACATCGTATTCATCACGGTCATTGTGCTGTGCTGCAAACTGGAAATTCCATTTGCTTTCACCTGTTTGCAGGGAAGATTTTAATTTAAAAAGATTGTGTACCACGTGCTGGTAAGGCCGGCCGATGGTATAGGTTTTTTCACCTAAAAAACTTTCATCCGGCCTGGAAGCCGCAATTGCATTTTCTAAATCGGTAAGGTTGCCAATATGCGAACCGGTAAAGATGCCTACCCTGGTGGCAAAACGGCTGTAAAACGCCTCTATGTTATAGCTTTTCTTTTTCCATCCGGCGGTGAGCGAAAAATTTTCTTCCTGGAATGCCGTGTTATTTAACCGGTAACCGGGCGTAGTGGCATTAGCCGCTTTTTTAAACGTGCCCTGCAAACGGTAACTGAATGCCGGTATTTTTTTCAACTGCTGCTCAAACAAACCTGATATGACGTATTGCTGGTTGTTGGTAAAGTACAGGCTGTTCACCTCTGCCCGGTATCCCGGTTCGTGCTGCAGTGCTTTGGGGTTTACCAGTATCACTCCACCTACCGCATCGCTTCCGTAGCGCAGCTCATCCACGCCTTTTATTACGGCCAGGTTGTCGGCAATAAAGGGGTCTATTTCCGGCGCATGCTCATTGCCCCATTGCTGGCCTTCCTGGCGCACACCGTTGTTGATGGTGAGGATGCGGTTGCCATGCAGGCCGTGTATGACAGGTTTTGCAATGTTGGTACCCGTTTGCAGGGTAGTAACTCCCGTCAGCTTTGACAGGGCTTCGGAAAGGGAAAGCCCTTTTACTTTATCCAGCTCTTTGCCTGATAATTCTTTTTTTATTCCGGTATTCGGGATGCCTTTTTTTGCTTCCACCACTACTTCGCCCAATGCCTGGCGGGTATGGGGCAAAAAGAAATCACGGTGCAGGTTTTTATCCAGCGTTATCTTTTGCTCATACGGGTCGCAGCTTACATGGGTGATGCGCAGCGTATACTGCCCGCTGCACAGGCCGGTAAACACGAAGTCACCGTTTTCGTCAGTCACTACTTCCTGCTGCAGCTCTACAATGGTCACGGTGGCCAGCGCCAGCTTTTCTTTGGTATCCGCATCTTCCGTATGGCCGGAAAGACGGAGATGGCAGTCTTGCGACTGTGACCAGCACCAGGAAATGGTGCAGGATGCCAGTAAGGCAAACATGATTTTTTTCACAATAAAAAATAAAGGCTGAATAGATAATCAATGCCGCAGCCACCCTGCCGGGGCTGACGGTGAAAGCAAATGCTTAAATAATAGCAGGCGGCCCCCTCAGTTCATAAAAACGGGAGAAGGCAGAATGAAAGCTTTCGGTAAGATGAGTAGCAGCGGCCGGCTGGTATACTACCAGCGGCTGAATGAACGGAATATCGTCCTGCTCTGTAAAAGGTGAAGTGGCAACCAGGCTGTTGCATTCACAATGATAGCCCTGTTTGGCCACCTGTGTGTCTTTGCTTTGAGCAGTGGCCGCCATATCCTGGTGGCCGGCAAACAAATCATGCAGGTATTGTTTGGGCGTAATGCTCAATGTGAAGAAGAGGAGCATTGCCCATCCTGTCAGAACCTGTATGTAGTTTTTATTTGCCAATAAAATATGCTACTTAGTTGCAAATTTAAGGAAAATGAATAAAGTGCCCTCATTTTTGTATGAGCGGTTTATTGCTGCTTCTGCACAGGCAGTTATACCGGCTAATGAGAAAGATGCGGCGTTGCCTGTACAACGGCGTATTTTTGCGCAGCAAAAAATAAAAAATGCCGGTTATTTTAGCCATAGAATCTTCCTGCGATGAAACATCTGCGGCCGTGTGCCGCGATGGGAAGGTATTGTCCAACTTCATAGCGGGTCAGGCCGTGCATGAAAAATATGGCGGCGTAGTGCCTGAACTAGCCAGCCGGGCGCACATGCAAAACATGGTGCCGGTGGTGCATGCTGCATTGGAGGAAGCGGGAACAGCTATGGACCAACTGGATGCTATTGCTTATACACAGGCTCCGGGACTTATTGGTTCGCTGCTGGTAGGTGCCCAATTTGCCAAGTCGCTGGCCCTTACGCTGGATAAGCCGCTGATTGCCGTACACCATATGCAGGCCCATGTGCTGGCCAACCTGATAGATGACCCTAAACCTTCATTTCCTTTCCTGTGCCTGACGGTGAGCGGCGGGCATACGCAGATTGTGCTTTGCTCTTCACCGGTGGAGATGAAAGTAATAGGTGAAACGATAGATGATGCTGCCGGGGAAGCTTTTGATAAATCGGCTAAGCTATTGGGGCTGCCTTATCCCGGCGGCCCACTGATTGATAAGTATGCAAAAGAGGGAAACCCGGAACGTTTTAAGTTCCCGGAGCCGCAGATTGCAGGATTGGATTTCAGCTTCAGTGGACTGAAAACGGCTATTCTTTATTTTTTGCAAAATGCCGGTACCAGCCTGGTGTATAAAGAAGTATTCCGGGCTACGCCGGAGGAGAAAGAAAATTTTATAAAAAACAACCTGCCGGATATCTGTGCATCCATTCAGCAGCGCATCATTTCTATTTTGCTGAATAAGCTTAAAAAAGCTGCGAAACAAACAGGGATAAAAGAAATATGTCTGGCGGGTGGCGTGTCGGCCAACAGCGGCCTTCGCCGGGCGCTGCAGGAAATGGGAGAAAAAGAAGGGTGGCATACCTATATCCCCGCTTTTCAGTATTGCACCGATAATGCAGGTATGATAGCCATTACGGCTTATTATAAATACCTGCAGGGTGACTTCGCTGATTTAAGCGTTGCCACTTCTGCAAGAGCGGAGTGGTAACCTGTTAAAGCTCCTTTTGTCATACCAAGCATTGTTTCATGCGCAATACTTTTTTCCGGTTCAAAGAATTTACCATCTGCCAGGAGAGGGCAGCTATGAAGGTGACTACCGACAGTTGCCTGTTTGGCGCATGGATGGCGCAGCGTTTGCAGGATGAGCCTGCTGATACCCGCTTGCTGGATATAGGCGCCGGTACCGGCTTGCTGAGCCTGATGGTGGCGCAGCAATGTGCAGGGCAAACAGATGCGGTGGAGATAGATGCAGGCGCCTGTGCACAGGCGCTGGAAAATATAGCAGCATCACCCTGGAAAGAGAGAATAAAGGTGTACCATAATGATTTGCGCAAGTGGGTGCCGCCCCGCAGCTATGATATTATTTTTTCCAACCCGCCTTTTTATGAGCAGGAGCTGACTGGTGCAGATGAGGGCAGGAACATTGCGCATCACAGCAGTCATTTTTCATTGATATCCCTGCTGGATTTTATTCACAGCCACCTGGAGCCGGGCGGCAGGTTTTACCTGTTGCTCCCTTTTAAGCGAAAAGAAGAGCTGCTGAAGCAGGTGCAGCAGCATTCATTCTTTGTTCATGAAATGTGTGAGGTGAAGCAATCTGTTGTTCACCAGCCGTTCCGCATACTGGTGGCCGGCGGACGGGATCAGGCTCCGGCTATTGATACGGAGATGAGCATTTGCGAAGCGGATAAGAAAACGTATACTGCGGCTTTTCAGCAATTGCTAAAACCATATTACTTATACCTGTAGTGCATAGCGCTATTTGCCTTCTGCATAATCACGCAGGTAGTCAAATGCAGGTGTCAGCCTGCCTCCCTGTGTCATGGTGGCCCTTTCGATGATAGCGGAGCCGCCTCTTACCAGGTCATCCAGAATGTATTTGATGAGCTGTTCGCCAAAATAGCGGGAAGCATCCCGCGGCAGTTCATTAGGCAAGTTGCCTACAGCCATTATATCAATAGACCCCGGCAGGTAAGGGGCTGTTTTTTCCAGCGTTTTCCTGTCAATGCCATACACCGGGTCTTCAATGGTCTGGTCGCCTGCATTGACAGGTACAGAGCCGTCTTTGTCATCCGTAATGTCGGCAATGGTTTGAATAATAAAATCATCAGCCTTCACATCTTTCTTTTCAAAGAGCCGGGGCACATTTTTATCCCAGTATATACCATTGAGTAAAATATCCGTTTGTGAGGCATAAGGCAGGAAGGCGCAATCATAGTCCTGCGGATTTTCATGAAAGCCCTGGCGGCTGTATTTGCCGGTTTCTTTGTGGCGGTACAGGTCGGCGCCTTTTAGCTGTGTGTATACGGGATAGGCAAAGCGGCGTACCAGGTAATCATCAGGCTCCACCTCATGTATGCCCATAAGGTTCATAATTTCAAGCACACCATGCGCCACCCTGCCGGAGCCGGTTACCGCTATTTTTACATTAGGCAGGCGTATGCCGAAATACGTATGGATAAGCTCACGAAAGCTTCTTTGCTTATACACCCGCTCCAGGGAATACAAGCCGGTACGGTTGCCGTAGGCCATCATACCATTGTGCGCCCCCACCACACCGGCAAAAAAACCAAAGCCGATGATGCGCTGGCCATCTTCATGCTCCAGGCATTCGTAGTCAATCAGCCGGATATTTTTTTGCAAAATGGCCTGCAGGAGACCCTGGTTATGCGGTTGCTTCTTTTTGGTGTGGGAAAAGAAAAGATAGGTTTTATTGTCTATGAGCTGGCTGGCAGGCACTTCTTTAATGCCCATCAGTATATCACAATGGCTGACATCACTCACCACTTCCACTCCTGCTAAAGCATATTCACGGTCGCTGAAGCAGCGGTCGGGAGATGATTGCGCCACCACCTGCACATGCGGGGCGTTTTTATGTATCCATTTGCATTGAGCCGGTGTAAGCGCCACCCGGTTGTCTGCCGGAACTTTTCCTTCCTTTATCAATCCTATCCTGGTCATATTCGTATTTTTGCAATTGCTGTTAAGGTCAGCAAATTTATTGGTAAAATCTGGCAGGCACACGAATGAATTATTTTGAACTGTTTGACATACCTGTTCAACTGCAGGTAAACAAGAAGGAGCTGTATCCCCGGTATATTGCATTGAGCAAGCAGTATCATCCCGACTATCATACACAGGCGGGAGAGGAGGGGCAGGCAAAAGCGCTGGAAATGTCAGCGCTGCTGAACAAAGCCTGGAAAACTTTTCAGCAGCCGGATGAGGTAATTAAATATGTGCTGCAGGAAAAGGGACTGCTGGAAGAAGAAGAGAAGTATGATATGCCGCCGGATTTTTTAATGGAAGTGCTGGAGATTAATGACCAGCTAATGGAACTGGAAGATGATGATGCAGCCGCTAAAGCCGGCATCCAATCTTCGCTGAATATATTGCAAAATGACATTTATGAGCCTGTTAAAAAAATTGTGGAGAGCTATCAGGAAGATGTTACTTCCAAAGAGGAATTGCTGCAGGTAAAAGCGTATTATTACAAGAAAAAATATTTAGACCGCATCAGCCGGCAATTAGCCGGAATACAGTAATATTGCAGCCCTGCTGCCCGGGTGGCGAAATTGGTAGACGCAGCAGACTCAAAATCTGCCGCCTTCACGGGTGTGTCGGTTCGAGTCCGACCCCGGGCACTAAAAAAGCCAGAACATTAGTTCTGGCTTTTTTATCAGGTATGACCTAAACGGGGGTCATCAAAATAATCGGTTACATTGTTGGGATTGTCCCTTTTTATTTCGCCCAGCAGCACACGCTGCATTACTTTATTGCCGGGTGTGTTTTCTGTATATATATTTAAATAAATCAATCCTTCGGCGGTGAATTCGATAGTTGCTGTTTCTCCATCAGGCTCACTGTCATCTCTCTGTTGGGCCGCAGCAGATGAGCCGGAGCTATATGTTACTGTATTGCAGGCCGGGTTGATATGATGGCTGTCCGCTCCGTCATAAATGCTGATGCTGGTCAGGGGGCCATATACCCCGTCACCGGTCATGGTAATTTTGGCACCATCGGGAAAAATAAAGGTGCGGATATGGCTCAGTTTATCTTTTATATGCTTGCCAATCAGGTTTTCATGGTTGGCTGCTGTTCTTCTTTTTCCATTTACAATGGTGTCTCCCCAGAGCTCAATATTAAACCTTGCATAATCATCATGTGTGAACCGGATTATTGTACTGGGATCAATAAAAATAGTACCACCGCCGGAAGTGCGGTAAGTAAATGCCCCGGAGCCACCCGCCTGGGTAAGGCGGGTGCCTGTTATGGCCACCGATGCACATTCTTCCGGCCCTTTCTGCGTATCCTTTTTACAGGCAAGCACAGTAAAGAGGGTGAGGCAAAAAAGGAAACAGAGCCTGTTAGCGGAGAAATACAACTTTTCAAACCGGCTTTTGGCTTGCAGGGATGAGTATGACATTCTATTCGTTTTTCATGTATCGGAATAATGCCGGCATGTCATCACTGCCTGAATGGCCGCAGGCATCCCGGCTACTTTTTTATTACTATAAGTGGGCGGTTATATTTCCTGCAATAAAAAAGGCAGCCTGGTGGCTGCCTTTCGGTATCTATCTTTTGCTATAAAGCTCAATGATGATGATGGCGATGTTCCTCTACCATTCTGGTAAAGTCGTCTGCACTGATCGCCTGGTCGGCAGGGTTTACTTTATCCTCAGACCATTCAAAGATTTTCTGCGTCTGGATGCGGTTATAAGCGTCTTCCACATACTTGCGGTCCTTCATCATCTTTTCAATATAATCGCTGACCCAGGGCTGGTCGTCTGCCGGGGCGCCCATGCCGCCCATATAGCCAAAGAGCTGCTGCTTGGCAAATTCCCTGATCTCATCCGGCTGCACCTGGATGCTGTTTTCCTGTACGATCTTATCGGTAATCAGTGTCCACTTTAACTGGCTGCGGAATGTGGGGAACTCTGCTTCCACCTGCTCATCTGTCTTAGGTTCTTCGCTTTGGGTCTTTACCCATTTTTTCAGGAAGGCTTCGGGCAGCTCTATTGATGTATGGTCGCTAAGCTGGTGAAATACCTGGTCATGTATCTGGTTCCTGGCCTGGCTGTTCCAGTAGGCCTGTATCTCTTCTTTTACTTTATTGCGGAAGTCGGCTTCTGTCTTTACTTCGCCGCCGGGATAGAGCTGGTCAAAAAATTCTTCGTTCAGCTCCTTCTTTTCCAGCAATCCTATCTTGGTGATTTGTATTTTGAAATGTTTTTTAGCGGCAGCGGTATCTTCTTTATCCAGGCCCAGGTCGCTCATGATCACTTCCAGCTCCTTATCGTCAAAGGCATCATCCAACTGTACAATAAGGTAATCATTGGTTACTTTTCCCACCAGGTTGGGGCGAAAGCTTTCTTTAAAATATTTTACCAGTACGGAATTGTCTTTTTGTATGCCGCCTTCCACGGGGTTAGCGTTTTCATCGGCTTCGGTAAAAGTGATATTTAATACATTGTCATCACTGCTCACGGCATCGGCATCTTTCATATTGCCATAGCGGTTTTGCAGACGGGTGATCTCATTATTGATCATTTCGTCCGTCACCGTTACATTATAGCGGGTGATTTTGGCGGTGCCCAGGTCGGCCAGCTCAAAAGAAGGCTTCAGGCCTATTTCAAAATGAAATACATAATCGCCGGGATTGTTTACATCCAGTTGATGAATATCTGCTTCCAAAGGCAGCGGCTGGGCAAAAATCTCTGTTTTCTCCTGCTGCAGGTAAGCGATCAGCTCCCGGTCCACAGAGCGCAATACCTCATCGGTAAAGAGGGAAGGGCCGTACATTTTTTTAATCAGCCCGGCAGGTACCATTCCCTTGCGGAAACCGGGTATATTGGCTTTCTTACCGTAATCTTTCAGCGCTTTTTCAAAAGTGGGGAGATAGTCTTTTTTTTCCAGTGCCACCGACAGCTTTTCATGGAGCGGGCCGATGCTTTCCTTGGTAATTGTTGCCATGTATAATAAAGGTTAAAGGTTTAAGAAGCTTAATGGTTTAAGGTCTGTTGTTCCTAAGTTTTAAAAGAGGGCCAACTGCTTAGAGAACTATTAAATGGCTTAAACCTGTTAAACCCATAAACGTTAAAAAGTCCGGATGGAGGGACTCGAACCCCCACACCTTGCGGCATCAGATCCTAAGTCTGACGTGTCTAC
>DAOLFO010000305.1:0-4041 GCA_035326305.1 Chitinophagaceae bacterium | reverse complement strand
TGCTTTGGGCCAGCAGCTCTATTTTACTTTCCCATTCATCCATCAGTGCAATGCTCAGGTCGGGAGTACGCAGCCAGTGGCCCCAGAAAGGTGTATTCTGCAATAGTACAGCGCTCAGGTCGCCATACTGCGCTTCGCTGTTCATAGGATTGATGCTGTGGCTGCCACCCAGCACCAGCCCCTTGCCGGTAAGCAGCCCGGAGTCGGGGTTAAACTGGTAATACATGGTGAGCACATCCTTGGCTGCTTTAAAATGGCAGTCTTCCAGGCTTTCATCGCTGACGGGGATAAACTTGCTTTTATCGCTGGTAGTGCCGCTGCTTTTGGCAAACCAGTAAATGGGCGTATTCCACAGCAGGTTTTGCTCCCCCTGCATAATCCGCTCGATGTAGGGCTTCAGGTCATCGTACTCATGTACAGGTACTGTTTTCTTAAAATCCTTTATGGTAAACAGTTCGGAAAAATGATACTTCCTTCCAAACTCGGTATACTGTGCTGATGTCACCAGGTCTTGCAACACTTCCCGTTGCGCATCCAGCGGGTTATTTTTCCAGGCGTCTATACGCCAGGAGCGCATGCGGGCCAGCGATGATATGGCAGGGCTGAGCAGGCTCATGCCGGCAAGATAAAAAAAGAACGGGGATTTGGGTGGTAAAGATTATTTGTAAACAGGCAGGCTTACTCCTGCTCTTCCGGCGGGGATATAAGAGATGATGCAGCCGCATTCCTTGCTTCTTCGTGCAGCCAGTCTTTCCGTTTCAGCTCAAAATTGCGGCCCAGGTACAGCTTTTTCACCTGCTCATCTACAGCCAGCTCTTCGGCTGTACCGTGCCGGAATATTTTTCCGTCAATGAGCAGGTAGGCGCGGTCGCATATTGAGAGCGTCTCAGTTACGTTATGGTCAGTAATGAGGATGCCGATATTTTTATATTTCAGCCGGGCTACAATGCCCTGTATATCTTCCACCGCTATCGGGTCTATGCCGGCAAAAGGCTCATCCAGCAGGATGAATTTGGGGTTTACTGCCAGCGCACGGGCTATTTCAGTACGCCTTCTTTCCCCGCCGCTCAGCACATCGCCATTGCTTTTGCGCACATGGTGCAGGCGAAATTCATCCAGCAGCGATTCCAGCTTTTCCCGCTGCTCTTCTTTGCTCAGCTTAGTCATTTCCAGCACGGCGCGGATATTATCTTCCACGCTCAGCTTGCGAAAAACCGATGCTTCCTGCGGCAGGTAGCCGATGCCCATTTTAGCCCGCTTGTACATGGGCAGCGGGGTAATGTCCTCATCATTCAGGTATACATGGCCCTCGTCCGGCCGCACCAAACCCACCACCTGGTAAAAGGAAGTTGTTTTACCAGCCCCGTTTGGCCCCAGCAGGCCCACGATTTCTCCCTGCTTCACTTCAAAGGAAACGTGGTTGACCACCGTGCGGCTGCCATATTTTTTTACCAGGTCTTTTGCTTGTATTGAAAATGCCATGCGGCTGCAAAAATAAGCGATGGCTTACGGATAGCAAGTGCCGGTTGTTTTTTTGTGAATATATTAGACTGGCACAGGAAATCAAACGGCGCTGCTTAGTCTTATTCCCAGCTGCTTGCTATCGCAAACGTTTGTCATAAAAACGACTGTTCTTATCAGCCAATGTATAAGTTCTGTACCTTCGGAGCAATGAGAAAAACAGTGTATATGCTGCCTGTATGGGTGCTGTCATTTGCCGCAGGCGCACAGAATAGCGCAGATACTTCATTTAAGAAATATGTACAAACCATTCCCGGCAGCCAGGTAAGCTTTACGATGGTGCCCGTTCCTGCCGGCACATTTACATTTGGCAGCACAGATGCAGATAAAGAAAAACAATCCGATGAAACGCCGGCGCATACGGTAAGCATCAGCGCCTTCTGGATGGGCGCTTATGAAGTGACCCATGATGAGTATAATCTTTTTTTCAGTGATGTTTCGCTGAGTCAGAATATACCAACTGATGCGCTTACCCGCCCGAGCTCTCCGTATATTGATATGACACTTGGCATGGGCAAAGAAGGAGGGTACCCGGCCAACAGTATGCAGCAGTACGGGGCCATCATGTATTGCAAATGGCTGTACCAGAAAACAGGCATCTTTTACCGGCTCCCCACAGAAGCAGAATGGGAATATGCCTGCCGGGCAGGCAGTACTACCGTATATCCTTTTGGCAACAATGCGGCACAACTGGGCGACTACGCCTGGTACAGTGGCAACAGTGATAATAAATATCATAAGGTGGGACAAAAAAAACCAAATGCCTGGGGCCTGTATGATATGCTGGGCAATGTAAATGAATGGGTGCTGGATCAGTATGATGAAAATTTTTACAGCACACTGAGCGATAAGCAGCAAAGCCCGTTGCGGCAGCCGGATGCCAGGGCGCCGCGGATAGTAAGGGGGGGCGCCTATAATGATGAGGCAGCAGAATTGCGCAGCGCTGACCGGAAAAAATCAGACCCGGTATGGAACCGCCGCGATCCGCAGATACCCAAAAGCCGCTGGTGGAATGCAGATGCACCCTTTGTGGGATTTCGTATAATACGTCCGCTGCAGCAGCCTTCTGCTGATGAGGCCGCACAATTTTTTCAAACCTATCTTGGATTTTAATAAACAACCATAACATGCAAAACGACTCAACCAACAGCCGCAGGGATTTTGTAAAACAATCATCCCTGCTGGCCGGCGGACTGCTGGCCGCTCCGCTGATAGGCAAAGCCAATTTTTTTTCCGGTGCAGATGAAACCATTAAAGTGGTGCTGGTAGGCAGCGGTGGCCGGGGTACCGGCGCTGCCATGCAGGCATTGCTGGCCCGCAAAAATGTGAAGCTGGTAGCCATAGCCGATGCTTTTGCCGACCGGATAGAAGGATGCTATAAAACATTAACAGGAGAAGCAGATGAAAGAGGGGATAAGGAGCTGAAAGCAAGGATAGATGTGCCGGCTGAAAGAAGGTTTGCGGGCTTCGACGCATACCTCAAAGCTATACCGCTGGCCGATGTGGTGATACTGACTACGCCGCCGGGCTTTCGCCCTATTCATTTTGAAGAAGCTATAAAGCAGGGCAAGCATGTATTTATGGAAAAACCTGTAGCCACCGATCCGGCAGGTGTGCAAAAAGTGCTGGCTGCGGCCGAAGTGGCAAAGCAAAAAAAGCTGAATGTGGTGGTGGGTCTGCAGCGCCGGTATCAAAGCTCTTACCGCGAGCTGTTTAAAAAGAAAGACCTTATAGGCGATATCACTTCCGCACAGGTGTGGTGGAATAATGATGGGGTATGGGTAAATAAAAGAAAATACGGCCAAACGGAAATGGAGTACCAGATGCGCAACTGGTATTACTTCAACTGGCTATGCGGCGATCATATTACTGAGCAGCATATTCATAATATAGATGTGATGAACTGGTTCAAGGGGGCGTATCCTGTAAAAGCGCAGGGCATGGGTGGCCGCCAGGTGCGCAAAGGCAAAGATCACGGTGAGATATTTGACCATCACTATGTGGAATTTATATACGCTGACGGCTCAGTGATGAACAGCCAGTGCCGGCACATACCGGGCACTATGAGCCGGGTGGATGAGATGCTGACAGGCACTAAAGGGGTGATCCGCTGCGATGAAGCCTCTGTCAAAGATCACAGAGGCAAAGAGCTGTTTCGCTTCGACAAGAAAAAAGAAAACAACCCGTACCAGACAGAGCATGATGAGCTGTTTGAGGCTATTGCCAAAGGTGAATATAAGTTTGCTGATGCGGAAATAGGGGCAAAAAGCACCATGACATCCATCATGGGCCGGATGGCCACCTATAGCGGCCAGGTTATAGAGTGGGATAAAGCTATCAATTCCGGCATTGATATCATGCCGAAAAAATTTGACTTCAATGCCCTGCCGCCGGTATTGCCGGCTGATGACGGCTATTATCCTATAGCCATACCGGGCAAAACGAAATATTTTTAATAAGGAGTAAAAAAAATCCCGCTGTACAGCGGGATTTTTTTTACGTTATAGGCGTGCCCTTACT
>DAOLFO010000304.1:0-4051 GCA_035326305.1 Chitinophagaceae bacterium | reverse complement strand
GAAGAAGTGGCGGCAATGGACTGCTATGATATGATGCTGGCTGCCATAGTGGGATATGCCGGGCTGAAGCCTACCCTGCAGGCCATAGAAAACGGCAGGCCGGTGGCGCTGGCAAATAAAGAAACGCTGGTGGTGGCAGGCGACATAGTGATGCGCCGGGCGCTGGAAAAACGGGTGCCGGTAATACCGGTTGACTCTGAGCACTCTGCTATTTTTCAATGCCTGGTGGGTGAAGGAAGGAATAAGATCGAAAAAATTATACTCACGGCGTCCGGGGGGCCATTTTTAGGCAGAAAGCCTAATTACCTGGTCAATGTGAAAAAGGAGCATGCCCTGCAGCACCCCAACTGGAGCATGGGGGCCAAGATCAGCATTGACTCTGCCACGCTGATGAATAAGGGGCTGGAAATGATAGAAGCCCGCTGGTTATTTAATTTGCAGCCATCGCAGATACAGGTGGTGATACATCCGCAGAGCATCATACACAGCATGGTACAGTTTGAAGATGGCAGCATCAAGGCACAGATGGGTCTGCCGGATATGAAGCTGCCGATACAGTATGCTATGGCTTTTCCGCACCGGCTGCCCAACCAGTTTCCCCGCCTTGATTTCCGTAAGTTTAATACCCTCACGTTTGATGAGCCGGATATCCGCACGTTTCGCAACCTGGCACTGTCTATGGAAGCCCTGAAAAAAGGGGGCAACCTGCCTGCAGTGATGAATGCCGCCAACGAAGTGGCCGTATATGCTTTCCTGAGAAACAGGGTCAATTTCCTGGACATGACGGATGTGATAGAGCGCACTATGCAAAAAATTCCGTTTCTTGCCCGGCCAACGCTGGAGGAATATTTTGAGAGCGACGGGGAAGCCCGCAACTATGCGGCCGACCTGATGGGATTATAACCCTTATTTTTCCTGTTCTTAATAAAATCAAATATTTTTCAGGCGGTTAGCAGGTGTCTGATATTTAGCAGATATTTGCGCTTCGCATTTTTTTAAAAGGAATAACGTGATTCAACTATTAGCTATTGACTGGTCGGGAGTATGGGTGCAGGTGGGGCAGTTGCTGCTGGCTTTATCCATTCTAATCGTCCTGCATGAGTTTGGCCATTATATCACTGCCCGCTGGTTTGGCTGCCGGGTGGAAAAATTTTTCCTGTTCTTCGATCCCTGGTTTGCCCTGGTGAAAAAGAAAATAGGCGACACGGTATATGGTATCGGCTGGCTGCCCCTGGGCGGCTATGTAAAGATCAGCGGCATGATAGATGAGAGCATGGATAAGGAGGCAATGAAGCAGCCGCCAAAGAGCTATGAATTTCGCAGCAAGCCGGCCTGGCAGCGATTGATCATCATGCTTGGGGGCATTATCATGAATGTGCTGGTGGCGTTTGTGGTGTATGCATTTGTACTGATGGTGTGGGGAGAAAAAAGAACGCCCATGAGCTCTGTGAAAAACGGCATCTGGATCCAGGACAGCCTGATGTATGAGATAGGACTGAAGAATGGTGATAAGATAGTAGCGGTAAATGACGAACCGGTAGATTATTTTGAAAACCTGGGGGCGCAGGTGATACTTGGAAAAAAGATAACGATAGAGCGGGAGGGAAATCGGCAAGATATTAATCTGCCGGTAAACCTTATTGAAAAGCTAATAGAGAGCAGGCGCAAGCGGGGTATGCTGCTGGAGCGGAGAATACCTGCTATAGTAGGCAAGTATGAAGGTAAGGGAATGGATACGTTGTATGGGAAGCAGGCCGGCCTGCAGGAGATGGACAGGATTGTAGCTATCGATTCTGTTCCGGTACAGTTTTATGATGAGATGTCGGCTATCCTGGCCAGGCATAAAAATGGTAGGGTAACGCTCACCGTAGAAAGAGGCAACGAACTGGTTAGCCTGACATCAAAGGTAACAGATGATGGCAGAATAGGTATTCCCTACCTGGAAGATGAGCAGTATCAAAAGCTGGGGGCTTATACCTCTGAAATCAGAAAATATGGTTTTTTTGCAGCTTTTCCTGCGGGTGTACGCAAAACAGGAGAGAAGCTGAAATTTTATATAGACCAGTTTAAGCTAATCCTGAATCCTGAAACAGGAGCATATAAAGGAGTTGGTGGCTTCAAGGCGATTGGCTCTGTATTTCCCACCACCTGGAGCTGGGAAGCATTCTGGAACATTACGGCATTTCTCTCTATCATACTTGCCTTTATGAACCTGCTGCCCATTCCTGCATTAGACGGAGGGCATGTCATGTTTACCCTGTATGAAATGATCAGCGGGCGGAAACCCAATGAGAAATTCCTGGAATATGCGCAGATAGTAGGCATGGTGATATTGCTGGCATTGATGTTGTATGCCAATGGCAACGACTGGTTTGGATGGGGGAGATAGGAATTGGCATAATTTGTCAGTATGCAAATATGTCAATGAGCTTTTACAGGGTGTCATCAGAGCATTGTCAAATTGTTTAATTGTAAAATTAAGTTCAGGGGCTGTACCGGTTTTGACAGCATAGGTCTTTGAAAGTGTAAGCATGCCAGGCGTTGTGTAATTAGCCTGTAAATCTGAATACTCAAACTATAAATGGCAATACTCAGTATGCCATGGCTGCCTAATCAGTGATTAAGTAGTCATTCGGGCCGCCGGGCCGGTTGATCTGTTACCACGCCCCGCCGCCGACTTAAAAACAAAACAGGTTGCTGCAACAGGAGGCTGTGACTGTTGCTCAAGACCATCCAGCTAAGCAATAAATTGGTTTGTTCATTTCCGGTTTATTGCCGACAAGCAATAATGAAATAAGCATGTAGAAAGCTTTTGGAGAATATGTTTGGACAGGGGTTCGACTCCCCTCAGCTCCACTGGAATCACACACTACTTTTAACCTCCTGGTTTTCCCGGGAGGTTTTTTGTTGGGGTAATGTGGTCAAAAATAGTTGGTGAATTTTCAGAACAGGCAAGTCAAACCAAAATGAAGTGTAGAAGTAAATACGACCTGTTGCTATATGTTTCAAAAAGCAAATAGCCATAAACATTTTAAACCTTAGACTTTGAACCTTAAATCCCTCACTTCATTTATACATCTGGAAAAAAGCCGCCCCGATATTGTCAATGATATCACTGGCGAGCATGGCTTCTTTGGAAAGTTTGGCAGCAGCAAAATCACCAGCCTTGCCATGAAGGTATACTCCCAGCAGTGCAGCATCTTCAGGCGGATAACCCTGTGCCAGCAGGCTGGTGAGCATACCGGTGAGCACATCACCGCTGCCGCCGGTAGCCATACCGGCATTGCCGGTGGAGTTGAAATACCCTTTTCCTTCCGGAGTGGCGATAAGGGTATAATGCCCTTTGAGGACAATGATGCATTGATGGGCCTTTGCCCGCTCCAGTGCCAGCTCAGCCCTGGAAAAATCATCAGGGCTGATGCCAAACAGCCGCTCAAATTCTTTAGGATGAGGGGTAAGGATGGAATAGGCAGGCAGCTTGCTTAACAAGCCGGGTGCGGCCGCCAGTATGTTGAGGGCATCCGCATCAAGCACCAGCGGCTGCCGGTATTGCTGCAATAATTCTGTCAGCATGGATTGTGTGGCAGCAGCAGTACCCAGGCCCGGCCCTGCGCCAATAGCGGCATATTTGCCCGGTTCGCCGGGCAGTTGGGTCACAGTGTCTGCATCTTTATCCATAACAACCATTGCTTCCGGTGCACCGGATTGTAAAATGGTATAAGCGCTTGCCGGTGCATGTACGGTAAGCAACCCCACCCCGGTGCGCAGGCAGGCGCGGCTGCTCAGCAGGGCGGCTCCCGTTTTGCCGGTGCTGCCGGCTATCAGCAATGCATGGCCCAACTGGCCTTTATGTGCAAAGGGTTGCCTTGGACGGAATACCGAGCAGGCTTTTGCATGGTCTGCCTGCTCATAACGGCTGGCAGCAAGCGCAGGAAAACCCGGATGCAGGCCAATATCCAGCAAATGCACTTCACCGGTGAAGCCGGCATTTTCCGGCATGAGAAAAGCCAGCTTGTTGCATTGAAAGCTGAGCGTATGTGTGGCGCAGATA
>DAOLFO010000303.1:0-4057 GCA_035326305.1 Chitinophagaceae bacterium | reverse complement strand
TTAGGATTTACGAATGAGGTGCTGGCTGTTGGCCGCTTTCAGCCACTTGTCCTGCCGGCGATGGAGGCATCTCAGAGAGCTACTGTCAAGCGACATTTGCAGCGTGCAGTTGCTTGCAGCGCCTGAGAAGTTTCGCTTTGCTCAACATGACAAAGCGGGACGACACTGAGCAGTTTGACAATTCACGATTGCTGTCCACCGTCCGTCATCTGTTTCCTGCTTTCAGCCGTTTGTCATGCCGACGAAGGAGGCATCTGATACGATAGCCCTGATACGATGTATGATGTACGGTGTACGGAGTAGCGATGGATGTCTGATTTAATCATTTCTGATCTGGCGATTTACTAATAGCTATTAACTGTTAGCCGCAAAATGTACGGCGCAGTGATTGCCGATTTACAGCTATTACCCATTGCCCGGTTACTATGAACTAAAAACTAATGGCTGACAGCTAATAGCATTTTAATGCTTATTTGCTTCCTGCTATTCAGAGCAAGCACCCGCAAGGCATAATTAAATAATGATACTTTCCATTTTTTGCAGCCATTCGTCCTGGATAGTAGCACCAAGGCCGGGTGTTTGTGTTATTTCTATTTTGCCATTGGGTAAATAACGGATACCACCGCTTACCGGGTCTTCACGGAACATAAGGGCTGTGTCAAAATCAAAATGCTCAATAAGCGGATGGCAAAGTGAAAAGTGCGCAAAAGCCGTCATGGCAAGCCGTGACTCCATAAAAGCGCCTACCTGCAGATGCAGGTTTTTTCCGGCAGCAAGCGCCACTATTTTCAGCGCTTTAAAAATACCGCCTGCTTTGCCAAGCTTGATATTGAAATAGTCGCAGGCATTTAACTGCAGCAGCCTTTCTGCATCATGCTCATCACCGCAGCTTTCATCAGCCATGATGGGTATGGGGCTGGCTGCTTTTACCTTAGGCAGGCTCATAAAATCCCAGCGGGCTATCGGCTCTTCGCAATGCTGGATATCCAGGGGGGCTAATGCCTGCAGGGTATCAATGGCTTCCTGCAGGGCCCAGCCCTGGTTAGCATCAATGCGCAGCGGTATATCCGGTCCTACTGTCCGGCGGATGGCTGTCATTCTTTCCACATCCTTCTTTCCATCCTTACCCAGCTTCACCTTGATGGCCGGGTATCCTTCCGCTTTTATTTTTAATGCATCGGCCGCCATTTTTTCCGGTTCGCCTATGCTTACGGTATAGTCGGTGATAATGGTTTTTTTATCATCCCCGCCGAGGAACTTATACAAAGGCAGCCCGGCATGCTGTGCGGCAATATCATACAGCGCTATATCAAATGCGCTTTTGATGCTGCTGTTGCCGTAGATGAGCTGGTCCATATCCGCAATACGGGCAGCAATATCCAGCGCATTTTTTCCTTTCATGAGCTTACCAAAATACTGCCCTACCACAAAGCAGGTATCCATGCTCTCACCATTGATGCTCATAAACGGGCTGCATTCACCAAAACCAGTGATGCCTTCTTTTGTGCGAATTATAACCACTAAGTTTTCTGCATTGTAAATAGGCCCGAGTGAAATAACAAAAGGTTCTTTCAGCGGGATAAAAAGCTTGTAAAGCTCAACCTGTGTAATAGTAAGAGAAGTATTCATTATACATTAAAAAATTAATCGAATAACATCCGGACACCGATGGTCAGCATACCTGCTAAGGGAGCATCATCACTGACCAGCAAATAAGCGCTGGGATAATCACTGACAGGACAAAGCATCCTGGCTTCGCTGAATAAATACAGCCCCCCGGGAAAGCTCCATTCATAGCCTATACCAAGATCGAGTGTAAGGCGCCTTATTTTTCCGGTACCGGAAAGAACGGGCGCCTGGTATTGTGCGGTGTCTATATGTGTGTTGTGTGTATTTACTATACGGCCAAACATTATCCCGAAGCCGGCTATGCCATACAGGTTCCATCCCTCTTCGTTAAAAGCGCTGCCCTTTATATATTGCCGCAGGCCGAGTGAGATATGACGAAAGTCCAGCGAAGCCCTGTTTTGATAGGGGATGGTTGCCGGTGTAGTTGCCGGTGATTTAGCTGCGGCAAGCAGGTCGTTGCTAAACTTGCCTTTGGCTGAGTATGCAAACCAGGCATAGGCGCCTGTTTTGGGAGTAATATGAAAATTGCCTGCTATGGTTTGCCCGATAGTAGTAAAGCGTTGCTGCTTTTTAAAGCTGCGGATAACGCTGAGGTCAGCAGAAAGACTATAGCGTACCTGTGCTCCTGCAATGGCGGGTATCAGCGAAATACACAGTATCGTTACCAGTCTTTTTATCAACGTAGAAAATTGAACTGCAATGATAAAATTAATCAGCGAGATTAAGGGGAGCCTGCTCATTCAATACTTTCCAGAGCAGGTCTTTTAATTCGGTCATCCCTTTTCCGGTGACGGATGAAATAAACAGGTGAGGAATATTTTCCGGCAATTCTTTTACTATGGCTTTCATCAGCTCTTCATCCAGCATATCTGCTTTGCTGATGGCAATGATAAATTGCTTATGGAGCAGCTCCGGGTTGTATTGCTCCAGCTCATTTACCAGTATGGAAAATTCCCTGGCATGGTTATCACTATCGGCAGGGATCAGGAAAAGCAGCACAGAGTTGCGCTCTATATGCCGTAAAAAACGGTGCCCAAGTCCTTTTCCTTCCGCAGCTCCTTCTATAATGCCCGGCAGGTCGGCAATGCAGAAGCTTTTTCCATCACGATAAGCCACTATACCAAGATTGGGTGTGATGGTGGTAAAAGCATAGTCAGCAATTTTGGGCTTAGCTGCTGTAATAACGGAAAGCAGCGTGGACTTGCCTGCATTGGGAAACCCCACCAGTCCCACATCGGCCAGCACTTTTAATTCCAGCACTTTCCAGCCTTCCACACCGGGCAGTCCGGGCTGCGCATATTCAGGAGCCTGGTTGGTGGCGGTGGCAAAATGGCTGTTGCCCAGGCCACCTTTTCCGCCCGGCATCCAGGTTACTTCCTGGCCATCTTCCAGTATCTCCACTTCCTTGTCGCCGGTTTCTTCGTCTATGGCAATGGTGCCCAGCGGTACTTCTATGATGATGTCTTTGCCATAGCGGCCGGTTTTATTGTTTCCGCTGCCGCCTTCGCCATTTTCAGCCAGCACATTTTTATAATAGCGCAGGTGCAGGAGCGTCCACAGGTTGCGGTTGCCTTTCAGGATAATGTGACCGCCGCGTCCGCCATCACCGCCATCCGGCCCTCCCAGTGCGGTAAATTTATTGCGCATAAAATGCTTGCTGCCGGCTCCGCCATGCCCGCTGCGGCAAAATATCCTGATCTGATCTACAAAATTGCTTTTCTCCACCGGTATATATTATTGATAGCAAAATGCAAATATACTTGACTGGCTATCCAAACGGGCTTTGGGCAATAAAAAACCCCCGGCCAGAAGACCAGGGGGCAAGGTATAAAAACCCTGAGCATTTATCTTTTCATAATCTTCTGCGTCACTTTTCCATCTTCTGATATTATTTCCAACATATGCAAGCCTGGTGCTAATGCGTCAAGGTCCTTGATTACTACAATATTCTCACCCTGCTGCAGTGTGAAGTTGCGGCTGGCTACCTGCACACCTGCAGCATTGCTGATGCGTACAGTGATTTTAGATTCCCGTGCGCTGTTGATCTGCATCTTCACATTAGAGGTGAAGGGGTTCGGATATACTGCAAAGTTGTTGAGCGTGGTCAGGCCTCCAAGGCGCAGGGCCACTATTTTGCTGTAGGTTATTTTTCCGTCTGTATCCACAATGCTGAGGCGATAGTAGAGCACACCGCTGGCGCTGGCGATACCATCCCTGAATTCATAGTGCTTGATATCATTGGTGGTGCCATGGCCGCTTACGGTACCCACTTTTTCAAATGAGAGGCCGTCTTTGCTGCGCTCAATATCGAAGCGGTCATTCTTTTCTTCACCGGCAGTGGTCCATTTCAGCAGTGCAAATTCATTTTCCTTGTTTACGCTGAAAGCTTTCAGGTTTACTGCCAGGGTGGCGCCGCCGGGGCCGAAGA
>DAOLFO010000302.1:0-4080 GCA_035326305.1 Chitinophagaceae bacterium | reverse complement strand
TACCTGCCGGGATTTATTCATATCCCTTACAATGATACGGCAGCATTAGCCCGTGCTTTAGAAAATAAAAACGTAGCGGGCTTCCTTGTGGAGCCCATACAGGGCGAAGCAGGCGTGCTGGTGCCGGATGATGGCTATTTATCCAAAGCAAAAGCGATGTGTGAAGCTGCCAATGTATTATTTATCGCTGACGAAATACAAACAGGGCTGTGCCGTACAGGCAGGCTCCTTGCCTGCGATCATGAGCAGGTGAGGCCTGACATACTGCTGCTGGGCAAAGCACTGAGCGGCGGCATGCTGCCGGTAAGCGCTGTACTGGCTGATGATGAAATTATGCTCACCATCAAACCCGGGGAACATGGTTCCACCTACGGTGGCAATCCCCTGGCCTGCCAAACAGCCATTGCCGCCCTGCAGGTACTGGAGGATGAGAAGATGGCGGAAAATGCAGAAAGAATGGGTGAACTGCTCCGCAAAGAGCTGGCCGCCATTCAATCGCCTTTTATTAAAACCATCCGCGGTAAAGGCCTGCTGAATGCCATTGTGATAGAGCACACCGATAAAGAAGCAGCCTGGAACCTTTGCCTCCGCCTGAAAGAAAACGGCCTGCTGGCAAAACCTACTCATGGTGATAAAATCCGTTTTGCCCCGCCACTCACCATTACCGGCCCGCAAATAAAAGAATGTGCTGCTATTATCGCCGATTCTTTAAATTGCCTGCGCAATTTATGAACCGGTCTCCTGTACGGCAACGGCAAACTTCCTTTCTTCCCTACCTCATCATGGGCATGAGCGACGGGCTGATTGTACCGCTCAGCATAGCGGCTGTGCTCACCAGCACACAATCCCCCGTACACCACCTGCTCATCGCCGTTGCGGCAGTAGCAGCAGGCGGCGCCTTGCTCACTGCTATTGGAGGTTACCATGCGGTAAGCGATAATGATTTTTCCAATGAAGCACAACGCCGGCATGCAGAAAAAAACAAAAAAATCCTTGCCACACTTGATCTGCCGGCCGGCCTGCAGCATGCCGCATCCGGTGATGTGGAAGAGGAAAGCGAAGCCTGGCAGCAGATTATAAAAAATGAAGCGGCCCCTGATGGCAGGCGGGTTATCAGGCCCGTGGTGGCCGCAACAGTTATTGCGCTGACCTACCTGGCCGGGGGAATGATAATCCTGCTCCCGTTTACACTCCTCCCCTCTATGCAAAAGGCATTGCTGGTAGCTGCTATTACCAGCCTCGTAATCCTTATCATATTAGGCTATAAAAAACACCGGCTGGCGGGGATGCCCGGCTGGCAGGGAGCGCTTATTCTTTTTTTTGCAGGACTGCTGGCAGCAGGCGGTGCCTATGCCATTGCCCGCTTATTTACCTGAGGTATCAAATACCTCCATCTCCCAAAAACTCAAAACGCTAAAACCCCAAAACTAATAACTACTGCCCTCTCTCCTTCCCGCCTTCCACCGGCTTCATATCCGGGAAAAGAGCGGCCACCATCATGAGCGCAGAACCCAGCAACACCAGGAAAATGGCAGCCCCCTTTTCCGGGCATTCCCCAAAGTTGCAGGAGGTAATTAAAAAATAGTTGCGGATAGCCCAGGCTATGTTCAGCGCTGCTACCAGCAAGTTGACCCGCTTAGCCCATAGCACCGGTATAAAATGTAATAGTAAGAATGCCGCTGCCAGTATCAGGTGCAGGTAGCCGGGCTTACCAAAGTTGGTGCCTGTTGTCTGCATGCCCGTTATCTCCAGTTGCCGCGACTCAACATAGATCCAGGGCAGAAAGCAACTGATGATCACAGTAAGAGCGGCCACCAAGCCTGCCCATTTAAAAAAACGAATCATATCTGTACAATCAATTTAGTAATGCCGGCCCTGCAAGATAACTAATCTGGCAGGTACAAAAAAAGCAACCCTGCAAAGAGTTGCTTTTCTTACCAAAATATTCGTTGTATTAAGTTATCCTTTATCAGAATTTAAAGCCCAGTGTAAAACTCAGCACACGGTGTTTATTATTCTGATCATCTTCTGAATCAGTTCCTGATTGAAGTTTTGCTAATCCTAATCCATAGTTAGCTGAAATTACAAGGTTACTGGCTTCAATACCAATTGTTCCGTTCAGCCCATAATCAAAACGCTTCACACGAAAAGCGCCGGCCCCTTCCTCTTCACTGGTCAGTGGATCATCATCAGAGTATTTGATTTTTTCATCAAACTCAAATAAGCCGGTACCTTTAAAACGGCCACCCACTCCCATAGCCACATAAGGCCCTGCTCCTGCAAAAAACTTCGCATTTCCGGTTGGTGTTTTAAATACCAGATTAACGGGAATTTCCAGGTACTGCGGGTTAAATGTGATCTTCTGGTATCCCAGGTCGCTGGGCTGCTCACCACGCTGCCATTTTATGCCTTTGCCTGTATACAGGATGCCGGGCTGCAACGCCAGGAATTCAGTAAGATTGATATCACCGATGACACCCACCTGGAAACTGGTGAGCATGTTCGCATCACTGTAACCGCCATCTTCGTTATTGGATACATTAGCCAGGTTTACACCACCGCGTATAATAGCAGCGGATTGCTGTGCATTTACAACAGGTACAGCGCCAATCGTCAGTAGGGAACAAAAGATTAATAGTTTCGTTTTCATAACAAAATAGTTTGTATCTGGTAAGTCAAAGACTTTGCCAGAGTTTTTAAAAGAGCGGATAATAATATCGAACGAGGCAAGTCTGACCTTTTAATATTAAAAAAGTTTAATCTCTAAAAATCAGTTATAAACATGAGGATAGGAGAAGAAATGTACGATGTACGCCGCAGCAGCATCCGTTGGTCGATGATCGTTGGCCGGTCAACTATTTTCAACCGTTTGCCATGCTGACGCAGGAGGTATCCCGGAGGCTGGCATAGCGATTTACGAATTTCGATTTAAGAATTACAAATAGTGTACCGGCTATGGTCTGTTGACCGTTAGCTGTTGTCCGATCCCGATTCACAATTGCTGATGTCTGATTTAATCATTTCTGATTTGCAAGATATACGATGTACGCCGCAGCATCCGTTGTCGGTTGTCTGTTGACCGATTCACGCCTGTCACCCGTTCGCCATTCGTCTTTTCTCACTCCCGCCTCAAAGAAAAACCCGCTTAAGCTCCTCCATACACTTTTACTACCGGGCTCCGGATCGCTGATGCGGCAGACGAAGCATAAAAAGAAATCACTTCCGCAATTGCAGCCGGCTTTACCCAGGTTGAAAAATCTGCCCCCGGCATATCCTTCCTGTTTTGCGGTGTATCAATAGTAGAAGGGATAATAACAGTAGTAACAATGTCCGTACCGGCGGCTTCTTTGTTTAATATTTCTGCCAGCCGGAATAATAATGACTTTGAAAGCGAATAGCCAATCACCTCTTTTCCTCCCGATGCATCGGCACCGGCTTTGGAGCCAATTAAGAAAATGCGCCCGCTGCCCTGCTTTTTCATTTGCAGGAATACAGGGCGTACTATATTATATGCCGTAAAAAAATTCAGATCCACCTGGTGCTGAATATCCCCGGCCCTTGTTTTCGCTATATTTCCCATAGCAAAGCCTCCTGCCGTTGCCACCAGCACATCCGCCTGCTTCCGCAAACGGATAATATCTTTTACAAATGCAGCAGCGTCATCTTCTGCTGCCAGGTTTACCCGCTGCCATAGCTGGCCTTTCTTTTCAGGCTGCTTTACTTTCCCGCCGGGTGACAGGGTAGCTGCAATAAAATAATTTTCCTGCACAAATTTTTTTACCAGTGCACGGCCCAGGTTTCCGCCTGCTCCTGTTATTATTACTGTTTTCATGTGTTGCTATTTGCATCTTTTCGCCAACGGCGGTGATAAAAAATATAAAGCGGTATACCCGCAGTGGTAATCAGCAGGCCCAGCAGCGAGTGTACCACCGGCTGCTTTCCGGCTGCATAGCTGGCAATATCGTGCCACAGCGTAGTGCCCAGGTAAAATATACAAAATAAGATGAACAATGCAGGCAATACAGGATGCCCCCATACACGGAATGGCGAGACGATACCTTTTTTCCTGATTAAAAAGAT
>DAOLFO010000301.1:0-4093 GCA_035326305.1 Chitinophagaceae bacterium | reverse complement strand
TGTATCATCCGGCGAAACCTATGTGACAGATTACCGCGGGTACTGGAAGGGAACGTCCAAAGTGCAGCTTTCATCTGGTGCAGCCTTCTCTTTTGATATTTTCAAAGCTGGCGCTGATGTGATAGTGGCCGGCAGGGAAGATGATGTTCCCTGCTATTGGAAAAACGGTGCACCCACAAAGCTGGAATCAGTGACCGGGGGCTTTGCCTATGCCATTGCAGGGCATAAAGGTGACGTGTATTGTGTGGGTGAAACGGCTGCTGACAGAGGGGTTGTCTGGAAAAACACAGCTTCTTCCAATGTGGAAATACATCCTGCAGGAGCTGCTACTTCTGCTTGCGAATCCATCCTGTTTTTTGAAGACAAAATGTATACCGGCGGCTACGCCAGGATAGGCGGGCAGATGCGGAGCTTCATTTTTTCGGAAGGAAACTATACGCTGCTGCCCGGTGAGGAATGTATACTGGGGGAAATAGCAGTGACAAAGGAATAAATTTTTTAAACTGACAATATGAAACGTAATTATTATATGCTGAAAATTTCAGGCTGGTTACTGGTACTGCTCCTGGCAGCCGGGTGCAAGAGAAACAAAGGGGAACTGCCTTCAGGTTCGGCTGTGGAAGTGCACGTTTTAGGAGAGGAAGATGGTGCAGCGGGTACAGATAACGTGCAATGGATAAACGGGGATAAAAAAATATTCCAGGCCGGGTTCCGGCCTGTTTGTATCAGAAACTTCGGAAATGATATTTATGTGCTGGGCTGGCTGTATGATGTTACTGATGAGAAAAATAAGATTGCCTATTTCAAAAATGATATACTGCACAAAATGGAAACTACTGCCAGTACCGGCGGTGTATCTTATCAGCCGGAGGATATTTTCATATCCGGAAATGACATCTATATAGCCGGGGTAAAACATACTGGCTCTGCAGCAATCAATGGATATTTTAAAAACGCACAATGGAATGAATTAAAAATACCCCCTGGTTATAATTCCTTGTACATCCGGGCAGTAGCTGTGGCCGATGGTAATGTTCATATAGCAGGTACAGGTTTTCCTTCCGGTGGTAGTAATGCCCGTCCTGTATACTGGAAAAATACAACAGGTGTCAGTATTCTTAGCGCTTTGCCAGGTTATGCTGCTGCTTCGGATATTAAAGTGGTAGCCGGAAAAGTTTATATCAGCGGCCGGAACGGAGGGGATAAAGCCTGCTACTGGACAGATGGAGTACGAACCGATCTTCCGTTGGCTGCAAATATGGAAACAAGCGGCGCTGAGGCAATTTTGGTGCAGGGAGCTGATGTGCTTATTGCCGGGTGGCAGCAGGATGCGGATAGAGATGAAATTGCCTGCTATTGGAAAAACGGGCAATCACCTGTGATAATGAGTGTGCCTGCAGGCAGCTCTGTACTCAATGTAACAGGAATGGCGGCAGATGGAACAGATGTATACTTATCAGGAGAATATTATACTGGCAGCTCAAACGAAAAAGCCTGCTACTGGAAGAACGGAACGTTTTATAAGCTAAGCGATGCAGAGTCGGAGACGCAGGGTATCGTTGTCATAAAAAAATAAGTACCGTATTGACGCAGCACATATCAGCTAAAAAATAGTCTATGAAAAATACCTTTCTTCTTTATTCCGTATTCGCTTTCCTGGCCGGCAGCATGATTACATCCTGCCGGAAAAAAGATGGAGAACAAATACCCACTATTATCAAATTCTCACCAGAGTCTGGTAAAGCCGGTGATGTGATCACTATTGAAGGAACAAATTTCAGGTCTGCAGTATCGGGCAATGTGGTAAAGTTTAATAATACCACTGCGGAAGTAACCGAAGCTTCGGCTACGATCATTAAAGCCAAAGTGCCGGCCGGTGCCACTTCGGGAAAGATAACAGTGACTACAGCAAGCAAAACAGCTGTCAGCACAAAAGATTTTACAGTGCTGCAGCCTCCCGCTATTACCGGGTTTAGTCCTGGCTCCGGCCTGGTGGGGCAGGAAGTGACCATTACCGGTACAAATTTCAGTGCTTCTCCTTCAGCAAATGAGATCAGGTTTAACGGGGTGCTGGTTACGGAAATCGTAACGGCCTCTGCCGTACAGCTGAAGGTAAAAGTGCCTGCGGGAGCCACTACCGGAAAAATAAAGGTGAAGGTGAATGGAACAGAAACGGAGAGCACCGGTATTTTCCAGGTCAAAAAAGTAGTGACATACGTGGCAGGGTATGAGACAGTTGGTGGCTTCAGCAAAGCGTTGTACTGGAAGGATAAAACGAAACACTACCTGCCCCAGGACGGATATCAATCTTCGGAAGCTTATGATGTATTTATTGACGGGGCAGGCGACGTATATATCTGTGGATGGGTGTTAAAGAGCGGAAGCACTAAGCGTGCCTGCTATTGGAAAAATGGAACACTGGTTTTACTGGAGCCATTAAATGCTACAGGGTATTCTGAGGCAAAGAGCATTTATGTGACGAATAATATAGTGCATTGTTCCGGGTATTATAATGGATCAGGACATTGGGGAAGTTACTGGAAAACAGGAGTGCCCAGGGTTGATTTAGTAAATTCTGCCGCAGATGAATTTGGTCATGGACTATATGCATCAGGAACTGAAGCCCTGATTACAGACGGTTACCAGGGGTATTGGAAAATAGATGGAGCAGTGAAAAGCTATACGAAGCTGACAAATTCTGCAAACGCAAATCCGCTGAGTGTGGAAAAAAACGGGAGTGATATAGTTGTAGCAGGAAAAGATGATGGTAAAGCCTGCTTCTGGAAGAATGCTGCAAAAACTGATTTTGGGGTAGCTAACTCGTATGTCAATGACGTATTGCTTTCGGGGACAGATATTTATTGTGAAGGTTTCGCTTTTCCTTTTGGGTATACCTGGAAAAATAATGCATCTGAAGTAATGATCGTTTCACCACCGGCAGCGGTGCAGTCTGAGTGTTTGGGTATTAATAGGGCGAATGGCCTTGTTTATATTGCCGGAAGAATGTCTACCGGTGTCGGGGTGCATGGTTTTATTTATGTCAATAACCAGTATATACTGCTTGAATCTGACATCAGCTCAAGCTATGTAAGAGGCGGAATAGGCCTGAAAATAGAGTGAGATTAAGTGAATTATTTATCGCAATTTTTTATACTAAGACTATGCTGCGAATAGCTGTATGCATCGGCTGCTTATTTTTCCTGACGGTATTACCTGCACAGCGGAATGCCTCAGCAGATACTGTACAGGTATACCGCTTCATCAGCCTTTCAAAACAAAAATGTGAGGAAGGCGATAAGGACTCTGCCGCCTGGTACAGCAAAAAAGCGGCAGAGTTAGCCGGAGTAACAGGCGACGCCAGTGCTATAGCCGATGCTTACATACAGGAGGGATGGCTGAGGGAAAAAATTCAGCATTTTGAAAAAGCCATATCCTTTTACCAGCAGGCGTTGCAGGCGGCTGAGAATATAAAAGGGGAGGAAGGCAAAACCCTGAAGGCTAGGATAGCTTCCCGCATTGGGGTAAAGTATGACTACCTGCTGCAGTGGGACAAAGCCATCAGCTACCACCAGGAGGCGCTCCGTTTATCAGAAGAAATAAAAGACACTATCGGCATCATCCGCTCCTGTGTCAACCTGCAAACGGTTTATTTTTCCATGCAGGAAAATACCCGTGCCATGCAGCATATCCGGAAAGGATATGACCTGGCAAAACGAACCGGCGACCCGGAGGCCATTGGGTATACAGCGCTGAACATTTCTGATAACTATGTACGTATCGGCAAGCGGGATTCATCGGCTTACTTTATTCATGAAGCTATCGCCTGCTGGACAAAGCTCAACCGGCAGGATATGCTGGCGCATTGCTTCAGCAACCTGGGAGAGAACCTGGTGGCTGAAGCCAAATATGCCGAAGGTATCAGTACCATCCTCATGGCCAATGACCTGAAAGAAAAAAATAATATGAAGCGGGAACTGGCCAGCGGGTACATTACGCTGGGCATAGCCTACCACAAATCGGGGAAAAGCACCACCGGGGAACAGTGGCTGGAAAAAGGCATCCGGCTGGCAGACAGTGTTGGCAGCACCGATGA
>DAOLFO010000300.1:0-4101 GCA_035326305.1 Chitinophagaceae bacterium | reverse complement strand
GGGCGGCAATATCCTGTTTATCGTAACAGGCGGCGCCGCTGCTTCTGAAAAGCTGCTGCGGGTATTCAATGCCGCCGGTATACCCTTATATGAAGGATACGGACCTACCGAAAACAGCCCGGTAATTACCGTAAACCGGAGAGGGAATCCCTGGTTCGGAACGGTAGGCCCCCCCATCAAAGGCATTGAAGTAAAGCTGGCCGAAGACGGAGAGATACTGACCAAAGGCCCCTGTGTGATGCAGGGCTACTATAAACGGCCCGACCTTACTGCCGAAACAGTAAAGGATGGATGGCTCTACACCGGCGACATTGGCGTATGGGTAGAAGACCACCTGAAAATCACCGACCGCAAAAAAGAGCTGTTTAAAACCAGTGGTGGCAAATATGTGGCGCCGCAGCCTATTGAAAATAAAATGAAGGAAAGCCGCCTGATTGAACAGATACTGGTGGTGGGATCAGAAAGAAAATTTGTAGGGGCGCTGATCGTGCCTTCCATGAATGCGATCAAAGAGTGGATGCAGGAAAATAATATCGCTTTTACCACAAAAGAGGATGCTATACGGAATGAAAAAGTGATACAGTTGATGAGGGATACGGTGGAGCGCTATAACCAGCATTTTAACCATGTGGAGCAAATCAAAAAATTTGAGCTGCTGCCCAATGAGTGGAGCGTGGATACCGGCGAGCTGACGCCCAAGCTCTCCATGAAACGGAAAGTGATCATGGAGAAATTTAAAGATGCAGTGGAGCGTATCTATGCCTGATGCAAAGGTACCGGTCTGCTAATACCGGTCTTTCCTGCGAAACATCCCGAATGCATACGAAACACGCAGCCCCACCGACTGTATGATATGAGTGGCATTGCCCCGGTCATACTCATACTTTAATCCGAAATTGACCATATGCCCTCTCTGCCCTACTTCAAGGGCATACCCCCCTTCCAGCGCCGCTGCAATGCCATCGCCGTAAGTGGCATCTTCTCCTTCCCGTATATCAATGGCACGGCAATAACCTGCAGAGGGGATCAGATAAAACCCCGCCTGTGTTTCACTAAACACATACTTATAACCCAGCTTAATGGATACATAACCTTTCGAGTCACCGGTTCCTGTAAAAAAGCTTTCTCCTTTTGCCGGAAAAAAAGCAATATCTATCAGCTCTACCCTGAAACTCTGGTTCTCATTTGCCAGCGGAAAATCCAGGTAGGTAAACAATCCATAGCCAAGCCCGTACTTGTCAGCATCTTTCCCTACCAGCTTTGACACCATAAGCTGGGACTGCCCGGCAACAGCAAACAGGATGCAGATACCTGTCACTATAAGGTTCTTTTTCATATTGATAGCTTCTAAATAATCAGCAAGTATAAAAACTATTGATTGAATTATAATAAAAAAATCCGGCAGCATCCGTACTTTAATCCATAGCGTCTGGCATCGTTGCAGAAAGTGTCCGTAAAATTTACCGAATTTATTTCCTATATTAATTGCATCATGAATTATAAAGCGCCTGTCCTTCTGCTGTTGCTGCTCAGCATAGCTGCATTTTGCCCCGCACAATCTCTCAAAAAAGAGCAAAAGAACAGATCACTGAAGATACTGCTCATCTCAGATCTGAATGATAGCTACGGATCGGTTACTTACAGCCAGGAAGTGCATGATATGGTCAGCCGCATAAAAGGTATAAACCCGGATATGATCCTGTGCGGCGGGGATATGGTGGCCGGCCAGAAAGCATCTTTATCCCCGGAGCAGGTAGGTGCCATGTGGCGGGGTTTTGATACTGCAGTGCTGAGCCCGGTGTACCGGCTGCAGGTACCTTTCGGATTTACCCTGGGCAATCACGATGCTTCGCCCGGCTATGCCACTGACCGGGCGGCCGCTTCCGCCTTCTGGCTCAAAAATAAAGAACGGGCAAACCTGGCCTTCGTTGACGATACGCATTACCCGTATTATTTTTCCTATATCAAAAACAATGTCTTCTTCATTAGCTGGGATGCTTCTTCTGCCATTATTCCGCCCGCTATGAAAGACTGGATGCGGCATCAGTTAGCATCAGCCATTGCTAAAAAAGCAAGGGGCAGGATTGTGCTGGGGCATTTGCCGCTGTACGCCATCGTGGCTGCAAAAAATAAACCGGGAGAAGTGCTGAATGATGCGGATGAAACACTTGCCTTCCTCAAAGAAAATAAAGCAGACATGTACATCTCCGGTCACCAGCACGCTTATTTCCCTGCTGCTAAAAACAAGGTCACGCTATTGCACAGCGGCTGCCTGGGCGGAGGGCCGAGGCAGCTCCTGGGCCATGATGCCCCTGCTCAGAAATCCTATGCCATACTGGAGATAAAGAAGAGAAGAAAAAAGCTGACCGTAAGTATAAAAGGATTTGCTGCAGCCGGGCATCATGACATTCCGCTGACAGCTCTTCCTGAAACCATTACCGGATTTAACGGTACTGTACAGCGAACAGATATCCGGTAAGCAAGGGAATCAAGCACGGCTGATATCATTATTTCATCAGCTGTCAATAATGCAGCTATCCTCTGCCCGGAGATCTGCTTGTGTATTGAACTAAGTTTCCCTTGTGCAACGGCCCTGAAATGATTGAGCCGCCAACATGATGCATACGGTGAATCAGGTTAATTAATCCTTCCCGGCTGCTCCCCTGATTTTTTTTGTTATTTCTTTCAGTTGCTTAAATGGCACTGTTGTTAACGTTTCTTTTATATCTTCTACTGTGTCAGCCTGCTTTAAGTTATTTAGCGGGTGATCAGGCGGCAGGGGCTGGTTGCTGTCTGCTGTGAATATAAGCAAGTCATTGGGCTCACATACCAGTGTTCTGCAAAGCAATTCGATGTGGTCTAACCGAAAGATCCTTGTCTTACTATTCAGGATTACATTGGCGGAATGTGGTGAAAATCCTGCTTTGACCAGGAATGTGTAGGGTCTGTCAATGCCGCGGGCTTTAAAAATGGGTGTTACATTCATAGATAACATAATAATTGTATTAAAAGTGTTAATCAGGTTGCTAAAACATAAAACCGTGTTTCAAGTACTACAAAGCATGTTTCAAAAACAGGGAACCATGTTTCGAACATTACAAATACTGTTTCGAAAACAGGGAACCATGTTTCGAATACTACAAATGCTGTTTCAAAAAAAAGAAAGTATGTTTCTACAATTAAAAGGAAATATGCTAATAGTACAAACCGTGTTTCTAAAAGTACAAACGAAGTTTCGAAAAAACAAAATCCTTACGCTAATAGTTAAAACTAAGTGGCTTGTTTATACCTGCTTTGCTTTACTATTTTTTGGCATATGAGGTATTTCAAATTACAAAAGTTGAAATATGGCTTCCGTCAGCCGGCATTTAGGCAATATTCATATTGGCAGAAGTACATTCGTTAATAGGCCTGCACCAAAACGTCTGTTGGTATATGCCATTGCTGATTCAATTGTCTTATCATGTCTAACGAAAGTTTACGTTTTCTATTCAATATTTCGCTTGCACGGCTTTTATGTCCAACAATATTTGCCAAGTCAGTTTGGGTCAGTCCCATTTGTTCCATTCTAAATTTTATGGCTTCAACCGGGTCTGGCAAGTCAATGGGAAACTTTTCATCCTCATATTTCTCAATTAAAAGGCTTAATATTTCTAACTCGTCACCCTTAGGTGTTCCTTTTTTTGCATCAAAAATATTCTCAAGCCGAAGCATTGCTTTTTCGTAGTCTTTCTTTGTTTTGACAGGCCTGATATTCATATATTAAATAGTTTTTGCGTTTACTTTATCATATTCAGGATGTGTCCCAATAAAACGTATCCATACCATTTGATAGTCAAAATTGATTTTTACTATTAAGCGATATGAGTTGCCTTTTATGTTGAACACAATTCTGTCGTTGCCAATAATGCTTGCACCCGGATACTCAGCTTTTATTTCATTGGGATTTGTCCATTCGGCTTTAGAGGCTTCCTGAAACCATGCCTTCAATTGTTGTTCACAATCATTGTGCCTTTCCCAGAACTCTCTAAGTATCTTCTTCGCAATTACTCTCAACTTTTTTGTTTTGTCAAAAGTAAGCAAAAGTTACCAAATTGGGAA
>DAOLFO010000299.1:0-4108 GCA_035326305.1 Chitinophagaceae bacterium | reverse complement strand
TTTGCAGCACATCAAACTTCAACTCTGCCAGCGACTGCCCGATATGCTCGGTAAAGCAGGAGCCGGTCAGCAGGATTTTATCACCATAGTTAACCGGTGGCTGCAGTGGCGGAATAGTAATATCAACCTGGAAATCCATGTACGGCAATTTTTATAATAGTTCCTGCAATTTTTTTTCAAGTTGCGGGCCACGCAGGTCAGTTGCCACAATTTTTCCCTGCCTGTCCAGCAGGAAGTTCCTGGGAATGGAAGTAATACCATACAACTCTTTCACAGGGCTGCCTGATCCTTTCAGGTCAGAGAGCTGTATCCATGGCAGTTTGTCCTCCTGCATCGCTTTGAGCCAGGCAGGCCTGTTATTATCCAGCGATACGCTTACAATGGAAAATCCTTTATCCTTAAACCGTCCATACGCTTTGAGCAAATGCGGGTTTTCTGCCCGGCAGGGGGCGCACCAACTGGCCCAGAAATCAACAAGAGTATATTCCGTTAACAGCGACTGCAGGGAAGCTGACCGGCCATTTTTGTCGGGTATAGCAAACATTGGTGCAATCGTACCAGTTGCGGTACGGGCTGCTGCTGCTGCTTTAGCCGCCACCTGCCTTCCGTAGTACGAGTTCTTTATTTCTCCGGCAAACAGGTTGTAAACAGCCGCCGGGTTTGCATTAGTATGGCTCTTCAGATGCTCATTTGCCACAAAGGCCGCTACCGGGGAAGAAGGGTGCTTCTTCACAAATTGCTGTACATAGGCATCCATCTCCTGCTGTACTGCTGCCGAAGCCTCATCAAGACTGTCCTGCACTCGCTGGCTGCTATTTTTTTTCAGGCGCTTACGTTCAATGTATATCTTATTCGATTCAGCAATCAGCTTATTGTGGCCGGCAGTGTATAAATTATATTCATCCTGCGCCGCAGTGCCATATGCCTTAAAGGTATCCCAGAGAGAATCTTTGGTAAATGTAATGATGGTTTCGCCACGGTCAATAAACAGGATGGAAGAAAAGCTGGCATATTTCCGTTCAAACCGGCTACCCGCCATTACTTTCTGCGGCGCATCAATTTCCCCGGAAAAAGAGAAAGCGCCGTTTATAATTTTAGCAGAATCCCGCCTTCCCCTGAATACAGGTTGGGTAGTATTGGTGGTATCCTCATACATCAGGTATACCCAGCCGGAATCAGCGCCATACACGGTGCCTCTTATATGATACCTGTTGCTGACAATAGAATCTGTTTTTTCACTATCCGCAGCTATATGCTTTTGTTTACTATCCTCATTTGTACAAGAGACAGCACTTAAAAATATTCCGGGGAATAAGATAAACACAGCCAGGTATTTCATACTCCGGGTTTTAGTTAGTATAAAAAATCTTTCCCGCCATTTCCAGGCTTTTTTGCAATGCCCTCTTGTCAATGCCGGTTGGCAGGTGGTTTTCTTCAAAATAGGCGATCATCTTTTCCGTATCCATATTCCCTACCAGTTCATCATCCGCCATCGGGCAGCCGCCGATGCCTTTCAGGGCTCCGTCAAACCTGGTACAGCCCGCCTGCAAAGCAGCTTCCAGCTTCTGCCGCCAGTTTTGCGGGGTGGAATGTAAATGTACACCCACTTCAATACCCGGTGTGGCATGAATAACATGGCGGGTGATATGGTACACCTGCTCCGGCGTGGCAACTCCCACGGTATCGGCCAGCGAAATGATTTTTATATCAAGTGCGGCTATTTTCTCCACCCACTCATATACGATCTCTGCCGAATAAGGATCGCCATAAGGATTACCAAAGCCCATGGACATATACACGACCAGTTCTTTCCCTTTTTGCAGGCACAGGTCTTGAATATCTGCCACCCGCTCCAGCGATTCTTCAATGGATGAGTTGGTATTCCGCTGCTGAAAAGTAGCTGAAACGGAAAAGGGAAAACCAAGGTAGCTGATCTGCTCAAAGCCACACGCTGCTGCTGCCCCGCGCAAGTTGGCAACAATAGCTAACAGCTTAGAACGGGAAGCGGGCATATCCAGCTTCTCCAGTACAGCCGCTGTATCGGCCATTTGCGGAATGGCTTTGGGAGAAACAAAGCTGCCAAAGTCTATCGTATCAAAACCGGCCTGCAGCAGGAGGTTGATATACGCTGCCTTTTCGCTGGTGGAAATAATGCGTTTCCATCCCTGCATGGCGTCACGGGGGCACTCTATCAGTTTGATCATTTTTTTCGCATCACTCATTTTCGCTGCTTCATTATTTCATACAAAATCATCCCCGTAGCTACAGATACATTCAGGCTTTCAAAGCCGCCCCTCATCGGTATCTTTATTTTTTCGTCGCATATCTTCATCAATGCCGGATATATGCCTTTTTCCTCGCTGCCCATCACAACAGCGCAGGGCACAGAAAAGTCTGCTTTGTCAATGGTTTTATCTGCTGTCATTTCAGCGGCCAGTACGGTGATGCCGTTCAGGTGCAGCTCATCCACCGCTTTCATCAGGCTGCTGACACGGCATACAGGGATTTTTTCTAAAGCTCCCGCAGAGGTGAGAATAGCATCTTCATTCAATGCCCCCACTCCTTTGTCGGGAATGATGATGGCATGCACGCCGCAGCAGTAAGCTGTGCGGGCTATGCCGCCGATATTGCGTATATCGGTAATGCCATCCAGTATCAGGAACAGTGGTGCTTCACCGGATTCCACCACCTGGGAAATAATATCCTGCAACTGGTAGTACCTTACTTTGGATAAGAGGGCAATAACCCCTCCATGATCCGGCATGTTAAAGCTGTTCAGCTTCACCGCAGGCACATAGTTCACCGGTACCTGGTTATCTGCGGCCAGTTTGCGGAGCACACCTGCCTGCGGCCCGGTCAGCTTATTGTCCAGGTAAACCCTGTCAAGCGGGCGGCCGCTTTTCAATGCTTCTTCCACGGCGGCAAAACCGGCCAGCATAGTACTCTTACGGGGTCTTTGCGGAGAACGGAAATTTTTCACTGCAGCAATATTTTTAATTTCAGGATAGCGGCTACTGTGATAGCGTCGGTAATGCGGCCGTCCATTACCATGTCATACACTTCGTTAAATGGTAGCTTTTTTATGTGCAACTGTTCTGTTTCTTCTGGCTCGGGCTCCCGCTGCTCCAGCCCCCTGGCCAGGAAGATATGAGCCACTTCATCCGTTACCGAATTGGAAAGGTGCATGGTCATTATTTTTTCCCAGTGTATGGCTACCAGTCCTGTTTCTTCCAGCAGCTCCCGTTTTGCTGTTTCCAGCGGGTCGGTATGCTCCGGGCATCCGCCCTCCGGCAGCTCCCAGGTATACTGCCCAAGTGTAAAACGGTACTGCCCCACCAGCCAGGTATTACCTTCCTCATCCAGCGGTACAATGCCGATAGCCAGGTTTTTATAATGCACCTTACCATAGATACCGGGTTTTCCCGAAGGGTTGATGACATCATACTCGGTTACGCTGATCCAGGGATTGTCATAGATCGCTTTTGCCTGCTTTACCTGCCAGGGGTTATCCTGTTCATTCATGTCACAAAAATAACAAACCCGCAAGTTGTTTAGCCTGCAGGTTTGAATATGTCAGATCTTAGTAGCGCCTTCCCTTTTGCACATTATTATTAATTGCTAATTAAAAAAATAGTAGTTAGCAATTAGTAATAGCTCCTCACTTTATCCCAAACGCTTTCTTCACCTTAGCCACGTAATCCAGTTTTTCCCAGGTAAAGAGCTCTACTTTCTTTGTTATTTTTTTGCCGTCAGGCGATACAAATGTTTTATCTACTACCTGCGGCCGGCGCCCCATATGCCCGTAGGCCGCTGTTTCGCTGTAGATAGGGCTGCGCAGCTTCAGGCGTTTTTCAATAAAATAGGGACGCATATCAAACAGGCCTTCCACTATTTTGCCTATCTGGCCATCGGTCAGGTTTACTTTGGCCGTACCAAAGGTTTTTACATTGATGCTGGTAGGCCTGGCCACGCCAATGGCATACGATACCTGTACCAGTGCTTCAGCAGCCACACCGGCAGCCACCAGGTTTTTGGCAATATGGCGGGTGGCATAGGCAGCAGAGCGGTCTACTTTTGACGGATCCTTGCCGCTGAAAGCGCCACCACC
>DAOLFO010000298.1:0-4126 GCA_035326305.1 Chitinophagaceae bacterium | reverse complement strand
CCAAAGTGATGTTTCATTGTCTATGTGTAGTGTCGCTTTGCTATTGTGGCTAACGGTTTGCAGATTTGCGATGGGCGGGATTTTCACTCTAAATGTTGATGCGGAGAACTGCACTTGTAACCACAAAAGTGTCATAGAAGCACGTCACCCCGCCTATTGCAAATGTGCTGTTAGCGGATGTTTTTATATGCTTTGTGCTATGATTGAACTTATTGCATTCCTTGTTTCGTTGGAAGAAAATATAGAAGCAATTGCAGCCATAAACTCATCCTCATTATTTGCAATAGTTTTACTCTCTGTCAAACCATTCCATACAGTAACAGGATAGATACTGAAGTTATGCATCACTCTTAGCAGATTAAAGGAATAGTTTCCCATTGTGGGAGCTTTCAATGTAAAACGATGAACCATTACTTTTTCATCTGTTCCCTGCAATACGCCTTGGTCTGTTTTAACTTCGGCTACAATTAAATTCTTTGTCATTTCAGAAATATAGTTTCCTTGCTGAATAAGAATTTCCTTAGGCATCGTAATCTTAATGTTTCCTAAGTCGTCAGGCCAGAGATTTTTTATTTTATCCATGTTAAATGTTTATTTGAAATTTTAGAGGTAAGTGGTCTGAGTATCTAGAGCTAACTTGTTCATTTTCTGTCAATAAATTAGTATCTCCTAGTTTCGTAATTATTTTTAATTCCTCATCGATCAAGTCATTTGCAATTTCATGTCTTATAATAACTTGGTCAAAAAGATTCCAATGAAAATTAATTGGTTTGGCTGGGCTGTAATACATACTACCTGATACATTACCTTTTCCATTGTCACCCAAAAAGCCCCACATAGGATTATAGAAGAAGTCATACTCAATGCCGTCAACTGTTCTTGATTTTTTTTGAGCAATTTTCCTGTCCATTACTGCATGCAAACCTGTTGACTGAACCATACCAAAGTCGAACGGATTCATATTGAAGTCTCCACAAACTACTGTCCTTTTATGACCTATTTTATTTTCTACAGAATCTATTAAATATTTGAAAGTTGGAGCATGTGCCGCTTGATCTTCGTTTGACCAATTCACTTTACTGTTATAGTGAGCTGCAATTAATGTCACGTCACCGTATTTAGGAGAATATAATTTTCTTGCTGTTATTCTTTTACTTTCTTCAATAGGAGTAATTAAGTTATCCTTGAATTTCGTAAAAATCTGAATTTTTTCGCATAGGATTCCAGGGGCGTAGTAATAATCTGAACTAACGCTATTAAGAAGTAATAATAATTCGTCGGGAGAATACGGGGATTCGCCTAAAATAAGTATATCAAGTTCGAACTCATCTGCAAATTGTTTTATGAGTGAGTCTAGTTTTTTGTCATTAATATTCCAAAATCCAAAATTCATTTTGTCTATGTCGTTTTTAAAATATCCGCTAACTCATAAATATACGCAATTTATCCCCCCACTAAAAACATTAACACTATGATTGCCAGTTTTTTAAATATGAAATATCCAAAACACGCAAGTTATGCTCTATTAAAAAATATTTGAAATGCGCAACCCGCTTAAATATCATCCAATGGGCCTTTAAATTTCTTTTAAGCGCTTTTCCCAACCTGTATATTAAGCAGCGTGGTTTTTGCCTCCGCGGGCCTCACCCCGGGTATATGCACAGCCCCGCAGGCGGCTCTATTGATTACTCATCCATACCGCAGCGGCCACACCTGCCGTTTCCGTACGCAGCCGGGTGGCGCCAAGGCTTACCGGGGCAAAATTTTTTTCCAGCGCCTGTTTTATTTCTGCCGGTGAAAAATCCCCTTCCGGGCCTATTGCTATCACGCACGATAAAGAAAAATCCAGCTGCTCACGCAGCACTTTTTTATTATCCGCTTCTTCGCAGTGCGCTATAAATTTTTGCTGGTACGCCAGTTGGCTGGCTGTCCAGTCATTAAACGGTACCGGCTCCTGCAGTACAGGCAGCCAGGCCTGCTGGCTTTGCAGCATAGCGCTCACCAGTATGCCCTGCATCCTGTCCCGGCGAAAATGTTCCTTTGCTGTACGCTCGCACAGCAGCGGTATTATTTCCTGTATCCCCAGTTCCGCTGCTTTTTCCAAGAACCATTCAAACCGGTTAGTATTCTTTAATAGTGATATAGCAATGGCCGTTCTTCGTTGCTGCGGCTCTATATATTGCCGGCTGGTGATGCTGACAGTGCAATGCTTCTTATGCGGGGTGGCAATGGCAGCCGTTACCAGGTTACCTTTCCCATCGGCCAGGCTGATGGATTCTCCTTCCTTCATCCGCAGCACCTGTACCACATGCCGGGATGTATCTTCATCCAGCTCTGTTAACCCGGCAAACGGGTTATAGTCCTTTATAAAAAAAATGGGTAAGGCCATATTTTTGCAATCCCTGAAAGACAGGCGCTAAATTAAATACTAAAACGGTATGATACTATGAACGGTAATTAATGTGTAAGACGGCTTCTTTGCACTGCCAGTAAAACCCAGGGTACGCCGGCAGTTATAATTTTTTACGGTAAAGGAAAATACAAATAAGGCGTAATGAGCACGCAAAGGAATAAACGCTGTACAGAAATGCTGTTTAAACACAATACTACTGCTCCTTAAAAAGGCGGCTGCTCTTCGTCTTCCTCTTCATCCGGCAGGTCGTTCATACGGCTGCCGGTCTGTATAAACATGCGGGCGCCATCGCCGCCGTTGTCTTCCTCTATTTTTCTCCAGCCGGAACTGGCAGGCAGCCCCACACCACTGTAGGGGTCTTCGTCCCAGTTGGTAAACTTTTGTATATGCAGCAATGCTTTCAGCTTGATTGTTTCAAGGGAGCCGTTCCGGTGCTTGGCAATCTTTACTTCCGTCAGGCCTTTGATATTTTCCCCGTCTGCATTTTGAGATATATCATAGTACTCCGGGCGGTACAGGAACATTACCATATCCGCATCCTGCTCAATGGCTCCTGACTCCCGCAGGTCGCTCAGTTGCGGTACCCGGTTGCCTTCTTTGGTGCCCCGTTGCTCCACTGCACGGCTCAGTTGCGACAGGGCTATAATCGGTACGTTCAGCTCTTTGGCCAGTGCTTTCAGGTTACGGGAAATATTGCTGATTTCCTGCTCCCGGTTTGCCGTCCTGTTTTCGCCGGTACCGCTCATGAGCTGCAGGTAATCTATGATGATAAGGCCAATGTTATGCTTGTTTTTCAAACGGCGGCATTGTGCCCGCAGTTCAAAAATGTTCAGGGCCGGTGTATCATTGATAAACAATGGGGCCTGTGCCAGCCGTTGTATGCCGCGGGCATACAGTTGTTTCATTTCATGTTCTTCCAGCCTGCCCCTTGCTATTTTTTCCAGCCATATTTCGCTTTCGGCAGACAGGATACGCTGCACCAACTGGCCGGCGCTCATTTCTAATGAAAATAAGGCAACAGCCGTAGGCTTGGTCGGGTGCATGGTCGCATTGCGGGCCAGGTTGAGCGCAAAAGCCGTTTTACCCACAGCAGGCCGGGCTGCAAGAATAATGAGGTCGGTATTCTGCCAGCCATATGTTACTTTATCCAGGTGGCTGAATCCGCTGGGCACCCCTGTTACATCTTCATTTTTACTCCGCAGGTCTTCTATCCGCTGAATGGTTCTTACCAGTACCGAATCAATGCTCTCTACATTTTTGCGCAGGTGCTGGTTGGTAATCTCAAACAGCTTGCTCTCTGCATCATCCAGCAGGTCAAATACATCAGTAGAATCTTCGTATGCATCCCCGATAATTTCGCCGCTGATGCGTATCAGCTCCCGCTGAATGAATTTTTGCAAAATGATACGTGCATGCGCTTCTATATTCGCTGCAGATACTACCGAATTGGTCAGCTTGGTTACATAATAAGCGCCGCCTGCCATATCCAGCTCTTCGCGGAAGCGGAGTTCTTCCACTACTGTCAGTATATCTATCGGCTGGCTTTTATTGGCCAGGCCCTGCATGGACCGGAATATGCGCTGGTGCGCTTCCACATAGAAGCACTCCGGCTTTAATATTTCCACTATCGCATCAAAGGCATTTTTCTCCAGCATGATGGCGCCCAGCACTGCTTCTTCCAGGTCTTTGGCCTGCGGTGGTATTTTGCCATAT
>DAOLFO010000297.1:0-4129 GCA_035326305.1 Chitinophagaceae bacterium | reverse complement strand
TGGCAGAAAAAAGAGGAACAGCCGGGACTTCCCTGCGGCCGGATTGCGGTGGGAGGCAATTTTTGATAAGGGGATAAATAAGATAGAAGCAAAAGCATGGAAAGGAAAAGTAGTAGTTACCGATTCTGTAGCGTTTGTTTACCAGGCAGAGAAGTGGGGAAAACCGGTAAAGCTGGTGCTGCAAAAAATAAAAGAAGAAAATGGAAATGCAACCATAGAGGCAAGGATGCTGGACGAAAATGGTATGCTTTGCCTGGATGCAGCAAGCTTTATACGGTTTGGTATTACGGGTGAAGGAAAGCTGCTGGACAACCTGGGCACATCATCCGGTGCCAGGTATGTACAGTTGTATAATGGCAGGGCTATCATAAAAGTTGATGTAAATAAAGGGCAAAGTGTGGTAAGCGTGCAGGCTGATGGTATACCTGCTGCCTTTATTAATTTATTGCAATGATGCTACCGGTAAAAAAATACCTCTTGCTGTATAGCTGCATTTGCCTGGCAGGATCTGCAGTTGCGCAATGGAGTTCCCGGTTTGTAAAGCAAACGCAAACAGGTGAGCTGATTTATTCGCCTGATGCAAAAGGGAATATCATACCTGACTTTAGCAGGGTTGGTTATTACCAGGGCAGGCAGCCTGTTCCGGTTGTGCCTGTGGTAAAGGAAGTATACCCGGGGGAAAATGACGGGGCAAGGATACAGGCAGCTATTGATGAAGCAAGTGTGCTTCCTGTACAGAAAGATGGTTTTCGTGGTGCCGTATTATTACGAAAAGGAACTTACAGTATACCAGGCACTTTATTTATTCGTGCCAGCGGTGTGGTGCTTCGCGGCGAAGGGGATGAAACCATATTGATAGCAACAGGCAAAGGTCAGCGGGATCTTATCAGGGTGGCCGGTAATGGTAAGAGGATGGAGGTGCCGGGTACCAGGAAGAAGATCATTGACAAATTTGTACCGGCAGGCAGCTTCTCTTTTCAGGTGACAGATGCGAAAAATCTCAGGCCGGGGGATAAGATTGTCCTGTATCGCCCCGGCACGGCTGCATGGATCCGCGATCTGAAAATGGATCAGATAAAAGCTAACGACAATACAAAGCAATGGCGGCCGGAAGAGTATGACCTCTGTTTTGAAAGAACTATTACCCGTATTGAAAAGAACAGGATCACAATGGATAACCCGGTGATGATGGAAATAGATCAGCAATACGGCGGGGGACAGGTATATAAGTATACGGCTGAGGGAAGGCTGAGCCATACTGGTGTGGAGAATATGCAATGCGTGTCTGAGTTTGCCGGTGAAGAGGATGAAGATCATGGATGGGTGGCAGTATCCATGAATAATATAGAAGACAGTTGGGTAAGCAATATATCAGCCAGGCATTTTGGCTACTCCTGCGTACACCTGGGAGACCAGGCAAAGCAGGTTACGGTGCGCAATTGCCACTATCTTGATCCGAAATCAAAAATTACCGGCAGCAGGAGGTATTCTTTTAATAATGACGGACAGCTCAATTTATTTATTGACTGCTTTGCATCCGGTGGCCGTCATGATTTTGTGACAGGGGCAAGGGCCTGTGGCCCCAATGTTTTTTATAAGGGCAAATCAATAAATGCTCAATCGGATATTGGCCCGCATCACCGCTGGGCGGTTGGCACTTTGTATGATAATATCATTACTGATGGAGAAATAAATATCCAGGACAGGGGCAACTGGGGTACCGGGCATGGATGGTCTGGCGTGACACAGGTGGTATGGAACAGCATGGCTAAAAAATCGGTAGTACAAAGTCCGTGGGTGTCAGGAAAAAATTATGCTGTCGGGTTATCTGCTGAAAAAAACAGCGGCCGTTTACCGGGAAGACCTGATGGCGAATGGGAAGGGCACAACCGGGCAGGGTTAATACCTGCATCATTATATGCTGCACAATTAGCTGCTGCCAGGTACCGGGATGCTTTGCCGCCGGAAAAAGAAGTAATTAATACATTACGTGAGCAAATACTCATTGATGCGGCATGGGCCATGCAGCAGGAGCCTGTCACGGTAACGGCTTATCCTGTAAAGAGAAGTGCTGGTGGCATTCATGACTTTTATTCTGAAGGCGATTATTGGTGGCCCGATCCGAAGCACCCCGACAGCCCATACATCCGCAAAGATGGAATGACTAACCCGGAAAACTTTACAGCACACCGGGAAGTCATGATACGCTTTAGCAGGATAACAGGTGCACTGGTTTCTGCTTACCGGATCACAGGTGATATTCGTTATGCAGAGCAGGCCATGCTTCATTGCCGGGCCTGGTTTGCCGATCCTGCCACACGTATGAATCCTTCCCTTTTATATGCGCAGGCTATCAAAGGAAGAGTAACCGGCCGCGGCATCGGCATTATTGATACTATTCATTTTATTGATGTGGTGATGGGCCTGCTTGCCATAGAAGAAGCAGGAGTGGCTGACACGGAAACATGGCAATCCATCCGTCACTGGTTTGAGCAATACCTGCACTGGCTCACTACCCATCCCTATGCGTTAGAAGAAAAAGCGGCAAAAAATAATCATGGTACCTGCTGGGTGATGCAGGTGGCGGTATTTTCCTCGTTTACAGGAAATGTGGAACTGATAAATGAATGCCGCAGGCTGTTTAAGGAAGTATTGCTCCCGCAGCAGATGGCAGCAGATGGCAGCTTTCCTTTGGAGTTAGGCAGAACGAAGCCTTATGGCTATTCTATTTTTAACCTCGATGCGATGGCTGTTATTGCTCATGTGCTCAGCAGTGAGCAGGAGGATTTGTGGACATACACGGTAAAGGGAGCTTCTGTCAGAAAGGGGATACAGTTCCTGTACCCATATATAGCAGATAAAGACAGATGGCCTTATCAGAAAGATGTAATGTACTGGGATGATTGGCCGGTAGCGCCGCCTTTCCTGTTATTTGGCGGTTTGCATTTTGCTGATAAAACATGGCTGCAAACATGGAAGCAGTTGGATCATGCTCCGACAGCAGCGGAAGTGATACGTAACCTGCCGCTGCGCTATCCTTTATTATGGTTTTAAAATCTAAAATTTATTTATGCGGCTAAATAAAATATTGCTGCCTTTTATTGTGACCTGCTTTTTTATAACGGGCTGTGCCCAACCCGTGAAACTGAAAAAAGTAATGCGGGATGCGGAAAAGCAAACTGCTGTGATGCTGGACAGCATACGGCTGGCTGCCGCAGGAAAGAAAGACATGGTAGCTCCCAGGACAATAGAGCATGATAAGCTGAAATTGATTTCTTCCCGTGACTGGACAAGCGGCTTCTTTGCCGGTCATCTCTGGTTTTTATATAACTATACCGGCAAAGATTACTGGCGGCAGCAGGCCGATAGCTTTACCCGGGTACTGGAGCGGGAAAAGACCAATGCCGGCACTCACGACATGGGATTTAAAATTTATTGCAGCTATGGCAACGCTTACGCAAATAGCCGGGATACACATTATCGCCGCGTAATAGTGGATGCTGCTAAAACTTTATCCACCCGTTTTAATACAAGGATTGGAAGCATTCGCTCATGGGATCATAACCGGGATAAATGGCAATTTCCTGTTATTATTGATAATATGATGAACCTGGAGCTGCTGTTTGCCGCTACCCGTTTTACCGGCGACTCTTCTTTTTACCGTATAGCAGTAACTCACGCTAATACTACCTTAAAAAATCATTTCCGGGAAGACTACAGCACCTGGCATGTGGTGGAGTATGATACACTGACGGGTGCTGTAAGGAGTAAAGCCACACACCAGGGATATGCTGACGGTTCTGCCTGGGCCCGGGGACAGGCATGGGGCCTGTATGGCTACACGCTTTGCTACCGGGAAACGAAAGATGAACGCTACCTGCAGCAGGCAGACAGCATTGCAGCATTTATATTTCACCACCCGCGCCTGCCACCTGACAGGATCCCTTATTGGGATTATGATGACCCGGCTATTCCTGGTGCGCCAAAGGATGCATCGGCTGCGGCCATTACGGCATCTGCTTTATATGAATTGAGTAATTATAGTAAACAGGGAAAGCAGTATAAAAAATGGGCAGATGGCATACTAAAAAATCTTACCAAATACTACCGCTCACCAGCAGGGCAAAAT
>DAOLFO010000296.1:0-4138 GCA_035326305.1 Chitinophagaceae bacterium | reverse complement strand
GTAAAAAACATCCTGTATCACCTGGCATCTTATACCATGAAAGGCCGTGGCAATGGCCTCCCCGAATTATTAGAAGCTCCCCGCTTTATCTGCACGCAGTTCCGGCAGGCAGGCTTGCAGCCTTTCCCGCTGGAGCCGGGGTATGGTATCGCTTTCCGGCCCTTTGGCGGCAGGCAGCTAAAGGCAAAAGAAAAGCTGACCTGGAACGGAAGCGAAACAGACCCGGAATTATTTTCGTTTTACAACCCGGAGCCCGGTACTTTCAGGGCGCTGCAACTGGGCGATTTTGAAGTAATAAGCGCTGATACTTTCTTTCGTTCCGGTACGGTACTGTCCCTGCCACAGGGCAGCAAGCCACTGCTGGTATGGAGCAGCCGGGATATAGGCGGAGCATCAAAGCAAAACCTGTTTGATGCGATAGAAATGCCACAGCAGGGACTGAAAAGGCCTGTACTGCTGGTATATGCCGGGCAGGCACCGGAAAGGGTATTGCTGGAGCCTTTGCCTGCTTACTATAACACTATGTTGCAGTATAATATCATTGGTGTGCTGCCGGGTAAAACGAGGCCGTCCGAAACCATCCTTATTTCAGCGCACTATGATCATGAAGGGGTATACAGCGGCAGAAAAAGAAAAGACAGCATTCTTAACGGTGCTAATGACAATGCGTCCGGTACCACGGCTATGCTCATGCTGGCTGATTATTTTGCCCAAAGAAATGATAACGAACGCACTCTGATCTTTTGTGCTTTTTCAGGAGAAGAGATGGGCCTGCTGGGCTCCCGTGATTTTGCCGGTTATATAGTGCCGGAAACCGTAGTGGCAGGCATCAACCTTGAAATGCTGGGTGTGCCGCAGTATGGAAAAAAGAAAGTGTTTGTTACCGGTTACCGGTATTCCTCTTTGCCGGAGCTGCTGGAGGCCTGGCTGAAAGAAGCAGGGCTGAAGATCATGCGGGAGCCTGATGAGGAGAAATTGCTTTTTGAGCGCAGCGATAATTTTTCTTTTGCCAAAAAAGGGATACCGGCCCATACCATCATGGCCAGTGATGATGATGACAAATGCTATCACCAGCCCTGCGATGAAGCAGGCAGGATTGATACCGGTAATCTTACAGAAATCATTAAGGCCATAGCAAAGGCCATACAGCCGCTGGTATCCGGGGAGGCAACGCCCGGGCGCATCGGGGATTAAGATGATGGTGCTTTTACCGCAACGGAGTGCACGGCATTGCTCATCTCCCTGATCAGCGAAGCGTCTTTTTCGATGGCATTGCCCACCACTATCACATCAGCGCCGACCTTACAGTTGAGGTAGGCCTTTTCCGGATCGGTGATGCCGCCGCCGATAATCAGCGGCGCTTCTATCTGCCCGGCTACGGCTTTGATCATGCTTTCTGTGATGGGCCTTTTGGCGCCGCTGCCGGCATCCATATAGATCAGCTTCATGCCCAGCATTTCCCCCGCCAGGGCGGTGCACAGGGCTATTTCATTTTTATCAGCAGGTACCGGGGCTGCATTGCTGATGTATGATACGGTAGTGGGGGCGCCGCCATCCACCACTATGTAGCCGGTAGGCATTATCTCCAGCCCGCTTTGCTTTACCAGTGGCGCGGAAATGACATGCTGCCCGATGAGCAGCTCCGGGTTGCGGCCGGAAATGAGCGACAGGTACAGCAGGGCATCGGCATACTTGCTCACCTGTGAGGGGCTGCCGGGAAAAAGAATAACAGGTAGGTCGCAATGCTTTTTGATATGCTGCACGCAGTCATCCAGGTGGTTGGAAATGACCAGGCTGCCGCCTACCAGCAGGTAGTCAACCCTGGCAGATACTGACAGGGCGATCAGCTCATCCAGTATAGCGGTATTGACCTTGTCAGGGTCTATCAGTACGGCAAAGGATTTTTTTCCCAGCTTCTTCTTTTCTGCCAAACCCTGGTAAATGACTGACTTCATCCGGTAGCGGTTGGTGTTCTGCAAAAATGCAAAAAAGTTTTGGTTTTTAAGGGGTTAATTGGCCGCCTGCCTGAAATAACGGGCCTGGCTGCAGGGGGGATTGACAAAGGTGGCCAGCAGGCAGTTAGCGTATAAAATCAATAGAGCCGGTGGCCATTGCTTTCTGAAAATCATCAGCGGTGATGCTGAGGGCCTGCAGCATTTTGTGCAGCGTGCAATTTTGGATAGATGCCTGTTTTTCCAGTTTGGAAAAGGCCTGCTGGGAAATACCCATTTTTGCAGCCATGCCTTTTTGGTTCATTCCCCTGACCAGGCGGAGCAGCCTGATTAAATGCCCGGTGTGCATGTTGGTGGTTTTGATAGGTGAAAGATTTGATAACAAAAGTTAACCTGCTGTACTATAAAAAGCAATTCCGGTTTCTTTAACCCTTTGCAGCGGCTTTGTATTTATGGCTGTTTAAACTGTAATGTATACGCAAAGCTTTTGTAAAAAACCAAAGATGCGGCATAGGTACGGGTACTGCTTAACAGCACAGCACATTAAAATTAATAAAACAAAACAAAGCGATTTTTTTATAAAAAAGAATTTTAAAAATTGTTTTGCTGCTAAGGTTTTATATCCTGATTATTTTTTTAATAAGTCCTGTTTCATTTGTTGGGCGGTACAAAAATTTATGGGAGGGTTGTATAATACAACCTGGACTTTAAGGATAGTTTAAAAATAAATCAGAAATTCACTTCGAAAATTTTTTCTGCACCCGGAATAACGCATGAGAAAACCACAGGAGTAATTGCTAATGCGGCATTCCGATATATAAGCTGACCAGGTAAGATGAAAAACGAACTGACTGCACCAGTATACGAATTATTAAGTCGGTAAAATGTTCCTGTCCCAGGAAAATATTTGAGTAAAAGATTGTCGATGCCCCTGGCTATCCAATATTAATAGGTATTACAAATTTTCTAAAGTAAGGTGATTTTCGAACAGTACAGTTGCTGCAATTTTTACAACGCAATACGCATTAGATTTTGTAAAAGACTTTAGTGTAAGAGAAGTATGGCTTTGAGAACGGGAGCTCTTGAAAGCATAGCAATTGGTAATTAATACAGGAGAGCATAAATGAAAAATATAGATAAATGATTTTATTAATTCAGCAGAATATATTGACGCAAATTTTCTTGACAGGAATGTCAAAATACATAATTACCATGCGAACAGGTTGATTAAAATTGCAGAAGATTTGGAAAAATATGCAAATGGAATACCTGATGCCTTTATTGAATCACCCGGTAAATTACGTACGGTACATATCTGCTTATTTCCTGCTTCCTTATAATGAGGGAAAAGGTAAAAATATTTATTATGATATTATAAATATGAATAGCCCTTTATCAATGAATGCAAGAATTTCATTGCAGCAGTGGGAGGAACGCAAAGACAATCGGGCTAATGAATAAGAAGTTTATAGAAGCCAAAGTTTTCAATTTCAGTACGATTTTGGCATAAGAAAGCTCAAAGAGTTTGGCTGGTATGGACAATAAAACAATAATAAGGTGAAAGTAAAAAGCTTAGAACACGCAATAGAGTTTTTTGTGAGAAGCGCTTTAGAGCAAGAGAAATACGCTTTTGAGGATGGAAGTGCAAAAAAATATAATAAATGTTCTGGTAATATTGCAGTTTGTATAAAATGGCTCTACAAAAACGATTTATTATATAAGTTGACGGATTTTTATGAACATCAGAGCAAAATCGTAAGATGCTGGGCAGCAAGATATTTACTTGAGTTGGATACAGAGAACTCAATTAAAGTTTTAGAGAAGCTTGTAGAGGAGGGCTATTTCAACGCTCAATATGTACTAAAGGAATGGAAAGAGGGTACTTTGGATATGGATTTTTTTAAGCAGTAGGTGTTTTGGATTTCAGCCTGTTTTGGAATAATAACCACCAGGGAGTTCTATCAGGGGTGTGCAAGGCCAGCATTAAAATTTATAGCACAATATTTTTTTAGTAATTTCCTTAAATAATGCTTAATTGAGAATGATCAACCAAAGCACTTTGGCAGCTTGCATTCCCTGCAGGGTCGAAGATAAGCAGTTGAAAGCCTGGTATCCCTTATTGGATACCAGGCTATTTAATGTAATGGGGCTGTCAATTGATGAACGTACGGATAAATGGCAGAAGT
>DAOLFO010000295.1:0-4147 GCA_035326305.1 Chitinophagaceae bacterium | reverse complement strand
ACAATATCGGCATGCTGTCACGCCTGTACAGCGATGGCAAAATAGCCTATATCGGTGGCGGGTTTGGCAAAGGGATTCATAATACCCTGGAAGCTGCGGTGTATGGTATGCCGGTACTTTTTGGCCCTGCATTTCAAAAATTTAAAGAGGCAAAGGATTTGGTGGCAAATGGTGCAGCCTTGCCGGTAGCGAATGATGAAGAAGCGGTTGCCGGGATACAAAAATTGCTGGCCGATGCAACTCTGTATTCATCTGCCGCTGCTGCTGCTGCTGCGTATGTGCAAACCAGCACCGGCGCTACCCGCCTTATTACAGGATATATTCAGGAAAAACGTCTTTTGACAAGCTGATCAAACTGCGCCACTGATTCATTTTCATCATCCCATCCCAGCTTTACTTTCAGCTCCCGGCTGATCCAGTATTCTGCTTCCGCATAAATATTAAAGCTGTTGATCGTTTTGATGCTCCGCTCATACATGGCTTCATCCCCGCGAAAGAGGTCATTGATAAACAGGAACCGGTCATTGATGCCAATCGCCTTTCGAAGGTCTTTGACCGGTGTTTCTTTCAATATATGAAACAGCTCGGTCTGCTCTTTTTTCAGCTTATCGTTCAGCGAACCGGCTTCTGCGTTCTGCTTTTTACCCTGGCTGGCATGCTGCGAAAGAGTAGGTATTTCAACCAGGGGATCAAAGGCAGCCTGCTGCAACTCTTCCTGTACCGGCTTCAGTACAGGAGCTTCTTCCGGAGGAACAACTGCTATCACCACCTCTTCTTCCTTTGCGGCAGGGCGGGGAGCATATTTTTCAAAATAAGCGGCATCGGCATGGCTGCCGGATGGCATTACCACAGCTACTTTGGACGTGCCCAGTGTACGGGGAGCTTTCATGCGGGACTGCAACTCCTGCTGCAGCAGTTGCAGGGTCATCATCAGTTGCGCAGCATCTGCTTTTTGATCATACTGCTCACGCAAGCGGTTTATCAGGGTCTCTATTCGTTCCATTATGCTACTTTTGGAGCGCCGGCGAATTAAGTTTATACAAATACCGCCACCAGGGAGGCTAACATTTGCTATATTGGCTTTTTGCGCCCTGCGTTCAGGCAAAGGCGTTTAAAGTTACAAACTGTTTGCCAATAAACCGGTTACGATACCGGGAAATAAAAATATTAACAATGTTTATTGAGCCAAATATCAGGGGGGAGCGGCGGGGCTGGATAGAAGTTATTTGCGGGTCTATGTTCAGCGGCAAAACGGAAGAACTGATCCGCAGGCTGAAAAGGGTTAAGATTGCCAACCTGAAAGTGGAGATATTCAAGCCGGCAGTGGATACCAGGTATGATGAAATGAATATCGTATCCCACGACACCAATGCCATTCTCTCCACTCCTATTGATAACTCACAAAAGATACTGCTGATGGCGCAGGATGTGGATGTAATCGGCATTGACGAAGCACAGTTTTTTGATGCAGAGCTGCCCGGCGTATGTGATGAGCTGGCCTACCGCGGCATACGGGTGATCGTTGCCGGGCTGGATATGGACTATACCGGCAAGCCCTTCGGGCAAATGCCCTTTATACTGGCAAAGGCCGACTATGTGACCAAGCTGCATGCCATCTGCGTAAAATGCGGCCATATCGCCAATTACTCTTACCGCAAAATACCCAACGAAGACCAGGTGATGCTGGGCGCCACTGATGTATATGAGCCAAGGTGCCGCCAATGCTATACGGAGGGAAGTAAATTAGCATAATAACCGCCGGCGGTTGTAGCTTTGCAGCCCGGCTTCAAATAAAATCATTCCGCTATCAGCCCATTTAGCCAAATAATCACTCTCTTTAAAAAAGAACTGCTGCTTGAAGTAAGGCAGCAATACAGCTTCTATGGTATCCTGCTGTATATCGGTGCCACCATTTTTGTGCTGTTCCTGGCCGTTGCTGAGCCGGACATCAAAGCATGGAATGGTCTTTTCTGGGTCATACAGCTTTTTATCTGCATCAATGCCGTTGCCAAAAGCTTTTTGCAGGAGAGCCGGGGGCGCATGCTGTATTTTTATTCGCTGGTGTCGCCGGGTATATTTGTGCTGGGCAAGCTGCTGTTCAACTCGCTCCTCATGCTGCTCATGAGCCTGCTCAGCCTCGGCATGTTTGCCCTCTTCCTGGGCAACCCGGTGGAAAAAGCAGGCGCCTTTATCGGGCTGGTGCTGCTGGGGGGATGGAGCCTGAGCCTGGTCTTTACGTTCCTGGCTGCCATAGCAGCCCGGGCCCAGCAAAATGCCGCCATCATGGCCGTGCTCGGCTTCCCGCTCATCATTCCGCAGCTTATCCTGCTGATGAAAGTGTCCAATGCCACTTTTAACCCCATCCTGACGGTTCATGCCAGCCATTTGCTGCTGCTTGCTGCGCTTGATATATTAATCATTATTCTGGCGGTTATCTTATTCCCTTTCTTATGGAAAGACTGAGGGTTTGAAGATTTTACCCGTTTTGCGGAGCTGTTTTAAACAATATCAAATACCGCAAACAGGTTATTATTGTCAATATGCGGAAACTTTAGCAGGGAGTTGAGGAAATATTAGGTTGTATCAGCAAGGCCGCCTTAATTTTGCATCACTTTTAAAAATCATTGCCGCTGCAAGCCATGGCCAACGAAAAGAATTATATGTACAAATCCTGGTGGAAGGTATTGTGTGTGGCTTTGCTGGTGTACACAATTACGGGCGGCCTGCTGATGAAAGTCCCTTACTTAAAAGAGCTGGAAGAAACCATCCGCAATCTTTACTTTCATGTCTGTATGTGGTTTGCCATGATGACCCTCTTTACCATTTCGGTCATCCAGTCCATCCGCTACCTGCGCACGTTCAACCTGAAATATGATATTTATGCCCGCCAGTATGCCGTTGTGGGCATTGTGTTCGGGCTGCTGGGCTATGCTACCGGCTCTTTGTGGATGAGCTATACCTGGGCCGACCCTAATAATCCCGCTTTCAAGTCCTTTGGCTCACTGGCACGTGAGCCCAAGCTGATAGGCGCTGCTATTGCATTGCTCATCTATTTTGCGTATTTAGTGCTGCGGGATTCCATACCCGATATGGATAAAAGAGCCCGCACCAGCGCTGTCTATAATATTTTTGCATTTGCCATGCTGTTTCCTTCTATCTGGATTGTACCGCGTATGCTCCCCAGCCTGCACCCCGGCGGACAGGAAGGTAACCCGGCCATGAACTTTAAAGACGTGGACGGCAGTATGCGCATTGTTTTTTACCCGGCCATTATAGGCTGGACGCTGCTGGGCGTATGGATCACCACACTGAAAATAAGAGTGCAATTGCTGAAAGAAAAAAAATATTCAGAATGATGAAACGAACGATGCATATACTGTTCCCGCTTCTCTGCCTGCTGGTTACCACTGTTGCATCTGCGCAGGATAAACCATCCGGCCTGGGCGAAACCATGCGCAGCAATGGCCGCATTTATGTGGTAGTGGGTGTGATACTCATCATACTGGCCGGGCTTATTTTATATGTAGTACGGCTCGACAGGAAAATCAGCCGCCTCGAAAAAGAAAAGCACTAAACTTCTTACACCATCATTTTTTCTCATAACGCTTGCTATTTGAAATATTAAATCTTGAAAAATGTCAGACACTAATTACAGTTTCTTTGGCGCCGTAGAAAGGAGTTTTGATAAAGCGGCCGCCTTTACTAAATGGGATACCGGAACCCTGGAACAGATCAAGCAGTGCAATTCCGTATACCGGATGCACTTCCCGGTAAAAATTGGCGACCGGGTGGAAGTAATCAAAGCCTACCGGGTACAGCACTCGCATCATAAAACGCCCTGCAAAGGCGGTATCCGTTTTGCCACGGCCGTAAACCTGGATGAGGTAATGGCGCTGGCCGCACTGATGACGTACAAATGCGCTATCGTAAACGTTCCTTTTGGCGGAGCCAAAGGCGGGATTACCATCGATCCTAAAAAATATACGCCTTACGAGCTGGAAAAAATCACCCGCCGCTATACGGCAGAGCTGATCAAAAAGAATTTCATTGGCCCCGGCACAGATGTACCGGCCCCTGACTATGGTACCGGCGAAAAGGAAATGGCATGGATACTGGATACCTATACCAGCATGCGCCCCGATGAAAT